>NZ_JBHVWS010000004.1:88234-236847 GCF_042882185.1 Streptomyces sp. NPDC058239 | reverse complement strand
GCACCGGGCCGGTGGTTCGTCCCGACTCCCGCCGGTTCAGTTGCCGCTCCACCAGCGCGAAACGGCCCGCCACAGCCTCGCGGGTGCGGCTTGCCTGCGCTGCTGCGGGATCCGGCCTGCGGCGGACCGCCCGGCGGACGTGCCACCGGACTCGTCGGTCACCGTCGCAGCGGACGTCACACCAGGCACACCAGGCACACCAGGCGCACCCATCGAGGCAGGCGCCGGTGCCGCACCGGGAGTGCGTCCGGGTGTGGGGGCGGTGTGCCGGACCGTGGACTGCACCTCCCAGTCCTGGCGCGGCAGGTTCGGCCTCCCCATGGACGGCGGTTCCTTGTCGTCCTGCGGCTCACGCACGGCGAAGTCGGCCGGCAGCTCCACCAGGTGCCGGCCCATGATGTTCCCGATCCAGCTCAGCTCGCTCTCGTCGACGGCGAGTTCGAGGTCGGGGAGCCTCATGAGCAGGGCGTCGACACCGACGTCCGCGATGGCGCGTCCGATGTCCTGCCCCGGGCATTCATGGGGGCCGCCGCTGAATGCGAGGTGGGCGCGGTTGCCTTCCATGTCGGCGTTGAGGTCGGGCCGCACCACCGGATCGGTGTTGGCCGGTGCGATGCCGACGATCAGGGCGTCGCCCGCCCTGATCTGCTTACCGCCCAGTTCGGTGTCGCCGACCGCCCAGCGGCCGAAGACCGCGGTGAACGGCGGTTCGTCCCACAGAGTCTGCTCGACCGCCTCGGGAACCGTCATATGGCCGCCGCTGAGCCTGGCCCGGAAGCGGGGGTCGGTGAGCACCACGCGCAGGACGTTGGCGATCAGGTTGGCGGTCGCCTCGTAGGAGGCGATGAGGATCAGCCGCAGATGTTCGCTGACCTCCTGGTCGTTCATTCCTGCGGGATGCTCGACGAGCCAGGTGGCGAAGTCGTCCGCGGGTTCGCGCCGGCGGCGCTGCACGAGCCGGGTCAGCACCTCGAGGACGTAGGCGTTGCTCGCGACCGCGGTCGCCGTGCCGCGGGTCATGTCGCGGGCGGCCTGGACCATCCGGTCGTTGTACTCCTCGGGCATGCCGAGGATCGCGCACATCACCATCATCGGCAGCCGCTCGGCGAACTGGCTGACCAGGTCGACGCGGCCTTCCTGGCAGAAGTCGTTGACGAGCCGGTTGCTGTAGCGGTTGACGTGGCGGCGCACCCCGCGGGTGTCGATGCGGCCCATGCTGTCGGTGACCGCGCCGCGCTGGCGTTCATGGGTGGCGCCGTCGGCGAAGACACAGACCGGCTGCCAGGTGAAGATCGGGGCCAGTGGGTGGTCCGGGGCGACGGTGCCGTCCTGCAGGGCCCGCCATCGCCGGGAGTCGCGGGAGAACTGCGAGGGGGTACGGGTCATGTGCAGGTTCTCGCTGTGCCCGAGGACCAGCCAGGCGGGTACGTCTCCGTGCAGCAGTACGGGGGCCACGCTGCCGTGTTCGGCGCGCAGCTTGTCGTACAGCCCGTGGGGGTCCCGCTCGGCCTCCGGGCCGTAGAGCCGGCGCAGTCCGCCGGGACCGACACCGAGGCCGTGGGCCGGGCACTCGGGGGGCGGAACCGGCCCCTGGGCCGCTCCGGGCTCGTAGTGGAATGGGGTTGTCACGATCGCTCCAGGGATCAGGATTCCAAGGACCAGACGGATGGGGCGCGCGGGGGGTGTGTACTGCTGTCAGGCGAGCGGGAGGGCCAGACTGTGCAGATAGCGCATCAGCGTCATCAGTACGTCGCGGCTGGAGGCACGCAGCCGGGCGTCGCAGTCGATCACCGGGACCTCGTCGGGGAGGTCCAGAGCGGCACGCAGCGCCTCGACGGGGTGTTTCGGGGCGTCGGGGAAGGTGTTGACGGCGACGACGAACGGCACGCCGCGCTCCTCCAGCCGCCCGATGACGTCGAAGCTGACTTCGAGGCGGCGGGTGTCGATGAGGACCACCGCGCCGAGGGCGCCTTCGAACAGGCCGTTCCACAGGAACCAGAACCGTTCCTGGCCCGGGGTGCCGAACAGATAGAGGATCAGTTCCTCACTGATGGAGATCCGGCCGAAGTCCATGGCGACAGTGGTGGCGGTCTTGCTCTCCACCCCGAAGTTGTCGTCCACGCCGACTCCGGCCTGGGTCATGGTCTCTTCGGTGGTCAGCGGCCGGATCTCGCTGACGGATCCGACCATGGTCGTCTTGCCGACCCCGAACCCTCCGACGATCACGACCTTCACCGCGGCTGTCGCCGTGGTGGGAAGGACGTCCTCGCGCCGGGGGCCGGTGATCGTGTCAGAGCTTCTGAAGTCCATGCATCACCGCTTCGAGAAGGGACCTGTCCGGGAGAGTGGCGCGGACGATGGGCGCGCGCGATTCGATGAGTTCGGTAGCGAGGAGTTCCGTGAGGAGCGAGGTCACCACGCTGAAGGGCAGACCGAGGTATGCCGAGATCTCGGCGACGGATAACGGCGCCTGACAGAGCCGCAGGATCACGGCCTGCTCGGGCTGGACCGTCGGCGTCGGCTGGGCCTTGGCGACGACCATCGTGACCAGGTCGAGCGGCGCCCGCTCGCTGCCGTCGGGATCGCCGGTGATCACGTACAGCCGTTCCGGGTCGCTCAGTGCCGGATCAGCCTTCCGGCGTTCTCGTCGGGGAGAATTCATCCGGCCTGCCCGTCATGGCGTGGCGGGCTCGTCAGGTGGGCGCCGATCCTGACGACCATGTCGCGCATCCGCGACCCGACGAGCCCCGCGTCGACCGTCTCACCGGCAAGGACCGCGAGGTACGCCCCGGTTCCGGCGGCCATCAAGTAGAAGAACCCGCCGGTGACTTCGATGACGACAAGGCGCATGAGGCCGTCGCTGTACGGGATTTCGGAGGCGACGGCGGCGGCCAGGCTCTGCAGCCCCGCGCAGGCCGCCGCGAGGCGGTCGGCGACATCGGGGTCGCCGCCGTGCCGGGCGATTCGCAGACCGTCGGCGGAGAGCACCACGATCTGGTGGATGTCCGGCACGTCGTCTGCCAGTTCCTTGAGCATCCAGTCCATATTTCCCCGCTGCTGGATCACTTCAGGTCTCCCTTGTCCCAGGCGTCGTCAGAGTCTTCGTCGGTCTTCGGCTCCTGCGGCACACCGTTGACGGCGTTGGTGAAGGCCTCCAGCCAGAGTCCGGGGGGCTGCGCCTTGCCGCTGTCGTTCCCCTGGCCGTGGCCGTTGGTGTGGCTGTTGCGCTGTCCTGCGGTGGGGTCGACGGGCTGTGCGGGGAGGTTGTGCGAGCCCAGGGGGGCGCGTCCGCGACTGCGGCGTTGCGGGAGACCGCCCGCGGTCCACTCGGTCACCACGGGGACGTCGTCCTCCATGGAGGCCGCGGGGACGGCCGGCCGGGTGACCGGTGCGACCGGTCCGGTGGCGGGGCGCCGGGCCACGGGGCGGGGCTTGCGGCGTGCCGGCACGACGTGCTTCATGGCCTCCTGGTCGATGTCGCTGGTGGGCCTCGACGTGGCGCCGATGCCGTGGGCGATGCCGGGAGCCGGTCCGGTGGTGATCATGGCGCGGGGCACGATGAGCACCGCGCGGACACCGCCATAGGCGGACTGCCGCAGCGAGACCTGGAGGTCGTACATCCGCGAGAGCCGTCCGACGACGGCCATGCCGAGTCGCGGGGACTCACCGAGGTCGTTCATGTTGGAGCCGGCCTGGGCCCTGGCGAGCATGTTCTCGGCCCGCGCGCGGGCCTCCTCGCTGAGCGATACGCCGCCGTCCTCGATCTCGATGGCGATGCCGGTCTGCACCTCCACGGCGGTGACGTGCACCCGGGTCTGCGGCGGCGAGTAGCGGGTGGCGTTGTCGAGGAGTTCGGCGCAGGCGTGGATGAGCGGTTCGACGGCCGTGCCGATGATGGCGACCTTGGCGATCGAGTGCAGATCGACGCGCGGGTACTCCAGGATCCGCGACATGGCGCCGCGCAGCACGCTGAACAGCGGCACGGGTTTGGGCCATTGGCGACTGGGGCGGGCGCCGCCGAGTACCGCGATGGAGTCGGCGAGACGGCCGATCAGCGCGGTGCCGTGGTCGATGCGGAGCAGGTCGTCGAAGACGTCGGGGTTGCGCCCGTGGTGCTCCTCCATCTCCCGCAGTTCACTCGCCTGGCGGTGGACGATCGCCTGGACGCGCCGGGCGACGTTGACGAAGGCGCGTTGCGCAGAATCACGCATCGCCTCTTCGTTGTCGATGATGTTCAGCACCGTGTAGACGAGGGTGCGCTGGGCGTCGGGCAGGTCGCGGTACAGCTCGTCCGCGTCGACGACGTCCCGGAGCACCTCTTCGGGCGAATTGCCCACGCGCAGCCGGTGGATGGCGGCCGGCAGGAGCTCCTTGCTGATCCGCACGGTCTCGTCGTCGTGTGTGGCGATGCGCCGCTCTAGGTCGACGAAGCGCCGTTCGTACACCGCACGCTGGGAGCGCAGATCACGTGCCCGGCGGGCGAGTTGAACGGTGAGTGCGACGACCACGACGGTGGCGAGCACGCCGCACCAGACGACTGGTATCCGCGCGGCCGCGGAAACCAGTGCCACCGCGGCGGCGGTGGCGCCGCCCATCAGGAACACGGGCAGCAACATGGCGCGAACGACGGGGGTTTCTCGTTCGATCGGCGGTGATTCAACACGAACCATCTAAACCTCTGGCGGTTGATTCGGGAGGTATACGCGCTTGCAGGACACCCGGGAACAAGCGCTCGAATTCATATCAACTCGACTTCGCTGCGCGTGAGCTTAGTCAGATCGGAACAGTGCTTCGGCACATTCACCCAACCCCCTGCGCGAGCACTCCCGCGGTAATACACTCACGAGTTTTTACACGCACCGCCTCCACGCGTGCACAAGGAGTAACGAGCGACGGAAATCCGGGAGAGAGAACACTCCTCGCACCTCACAGAGGGACATTCACAAACATGCCCGGAGGCCGATTCGAGCACTCTCATGGAAGGACTCATGGAAGGAGTGGCGTCGATGACGAAGTAGCCGAACGACTCGATCCCAGGATCGATCCATCGCGTCCCGCACAGAGAGACGCGGGCACATGTGATCGAAGCGGATCGAAAGAAGCACATTCATGACTGAAGGACGGGTGTACGGCAAGGTCGCCATAGTGACGGGCGGTGCGGGCGGTATCGGTGCGGAGATCTGCCGCGTCCTCACCGCGCAGGGCGCGACGGTCGTCGCAGCGGACCTGGCCCGGCCGAGAAGTACGCCGGCAGCGCTGCCACGTACCGGGGGCTGGACATCACCGACGAGCAGACCGTCGAGCGCGCCTTCGAAGAGATCGCCCGGACGTGTACGAGCGGATCGACACCCTGGTCGACGACGCTCTGAGCCGCCGGCCCGGATCATGTCCGGGTACGTCCCGCAGGACGCACCGGAAACCGAAGAAACGACGTACCGGAAACGAAGAAGAACGGACACACCATGGGGCCGACGCGGGGCTACACCATCGAATCGCTGGACACCGGGCTCCGGCTGATGCAGCTGTTCCTCACCCATGACACGCTCACCGTCACCGAGGCTGCCGAGCTGCTCTCCGTCGGCCGGTCCACCGCCCACCGGGTCCTCAGCACCCTGGAGGGACGCGGCTTCGCGATCCGGGACTCCTCCGGCCGCGGCTATTCGGCCGGTCCCGAACTGGTACGGCTCGGCCGCCCGGCGGGCTTCGGCACGGCCGTCCGCGAACAGCTCAAAGCGGTACTGGACGACGCGGTACGACGCACCGGTGAGACCGTGCAGAGTGCGGCGCTGATCGGCGACCAGATCATCGTCACCGACGGCCGCGAGTCGTCGCACCCGGTGCGGGTGATGCTGGAAATGGGCCGTACGCATCCCGCCCACGCCACCTCGGGCGGCAAGATGCTGCTCTCCCGGATGACGACGGAACAGGTCTGCGCCCTCTACCCGCAGGAGGAGCTGCCTGAGCTCACCCCGAACACCCTCGCCTCGCGGTCCGCACTGCTCGCGGAGCTCGACGAGATCCGCTCCTGCGGATACGCCCTCAGCCGCGGGGAGTCGGTCCGGGGCATGAACGCCGTCGCCGTTGCGCTGGCCGGGGCGAGCTGGCGGGACCGGCTGGCCCTGATGGCATCGGCACCCGCCGACCGCGGCGACTACGCGGCGCTCATCCGCCGCGCCGAGGAGCTGCGCAGGTCCGCCGCGCTGTTGGGCGCACTCTGAAGCGGGCTCCGAACCACCACCCATGACCATCCGGCACGCCGCGGTGGCCGCCGAGGCTCCCGAGTCGCGCGGGACGGTGCTCGCGACGTTCTGCACGATCGTGTAGGCGGGTCTCGGGCTGCCGGCCGTCGCTGCCGGACTGCTGGTGACGTACCAGGGGATGGCGCGGGCGATGAACGAGTTCACGCCGGCCGCCTCCGTAGTGTGTGTGCTGATCCTGGCCGCGCATCCACGGGTGAGCAGGCGCCCGGAACAGGCCGCCCGAGGGCCTGCTCCGGGGCCGGCGCCCGCCCCTAGTCCCAGAGGTCGGTGCTGTGGGCGTCCACCAGGGCGACGATGCGGGCGAGGACGTCGTCGGCGGACTGTGGATCGTGCCGGCGTCCGTCGCGCAGGCGCAGGGCGACATGGTCGTCGGCGGCTTCCCTGGCACCGATGACGGCTTGGTAGGGCACCAGGCGGGCTTCCCGGATGCGGGCACCCAGGGTGCCGCGTTCCGGTCCTGCGATCTCGGCCCGCAGCCCGAGACCGGTGCACCGCCGGGCGAGCGCCTCGGCATTCGGCAGCTCGGCTTCAAAGACCGGGAGGATCGCCAGCTGGGTGGGGGCGAGCCAGGCGGGGAAGGCCCCGCCGTGTTCCTCGATGAGGTGGGCGACGGCTCGCTCCACGCTGCCGATGATGCTGCGGTGGATCATGACCGGCCGGTGTTTCGCGCCGTCCGGGCCGATGTAGTGCAGGTCGAACCGGGCCGGCTGGTGGAAGTCGACCTGGACGGTCGACAGGGTGGACTCCCTGCCCGCACTGTCGGTGACCTGGACATCGATCTTCGGGCCGTAGAACGCGGCCTCTCCCTCGGCCGCCTCGTAGGGCAGGCCGGAGCGGTCGAGGACCTCGGTCAGCAGGGCGGCGGACCGCTGCCACATCTCGGGGTCGGCGACGTACTTCCCGCCGGGTCCCGGAAGGGAGAGCCGGTAGCGGGCCGGGCTCACGCCCAGCGCCCGGTACGCCCGGCGGATCAGCTCCAGCGCGGCCTGCGCTTCCTCGGCCACCTGGTCCAGGGTGCAGAAGATGTGCGCGTCGTTCAGCTGGATGGCCCTCACGCGGGTCAGTCCGCCGAGCACTCCGGAGAGTTCGGAGCGGTACATGCCGCCCAGCTCGGCCATGCGCAGCGGCAGTTCGCGGTAGCTGTGGGAGCGGGAGCGGTAGATGACCGCGTGGTGCGGACACAGGCTGGGCCGCAGCACGACCTGCTCCCCGCCCAGGTCCATCGGCGGGAACATGTCGTCGCTGTAGTGCGACCAGTGCCCGGAGATCTCGTACAGCTCCCGCTTGCCGAGCACCGGCGAGTACACGTGCCGGTAGCCAGCCCGCCGTTCGGCGGTGCGGATGTACTCCTCCAGGGTGTGGCGCACGGCTGCGCCGTCGGGCAGCCAGTACGGCAGTCCCGCGCCGATCAGTGGGTCGGTGTCGAACAGGTCCAGCTCACGGCCGAGCTTGCGGTGGTCGTTCATGACGGTCTCCTCGCGGTCGTCGGACGAGTGACCGCAGAGCGAAGCCCCGGGGCACTCGCCCCGGGGCTTCGGACTGAACAGCTGTCAGCGCGCCGGGACACTCTCCGGCGTCGTCGTCATGGCAGCGCGCTTCATACGGCGGACGTTAGCAGCGACGTACCGATGTCCGCACGGGATTTGTCTCCGGCGCTGCTGGCCCTGCGGCGCTGCCCGGCGGTGCGGTGGTGCCGGTCCCGCCGCGGGCCAATCCGGCGGAGTCCCGGCCCCGGTTCAGCGCCGGGCGCCACCGATGCGTCCCTCCAGCTGCACCAGCAACTCGCTGAGCTGGGTGCTGAGCCGGGTACGGGACTGCTCGTCGAGACCGGACAGCACCATGCGTTCGTACGCCAGCTGCCGGGGCAGCAGCCGGTCGACCAGGTCGCGGCCCTCCTCGGTGAGGCGGACATGGGCGACGCGGCGGTCTCGGGCGTCGCTGCGGCGGTCGACAAGCCCACGCTCCTGAAGGACCCGCAGACGCTTCGTGACGGCGGCACCGGAGGAGAACGTCTCCCTGGCCAGCTCGCCGGGGGTGAGTTCGCGGTCGGTACGGCGTACGGCACCGAGCAGGTCGAACTCGGCGCGGGTCAGGCCGGCGGCGCGCAGCGGGGCGTCCTCCGCCTGCTGGAGCAGAGCCGCGCAACGGTTGATACGGCCGATGAGTTCCATCGGTCCGGTGTCCAGCTCCGGATTGACGGCCTGCCACTGCCGCACCACCGAGGCGACGATGTCGTCGGTCACACCGCTCCGTTCTCCTGGGCGGGGGCGATCAGCCCCTGCCGTGTTGCTGTCGCCGCGAGCGTACGGTGTCCGGCCTGCTCGGCCGCGAGGACCTGTTCCTGGGGCAGGGCGCGCTGCCACCATTCGCCCGCTGCGGTGTCGTCGGCCTCGCGCAGCTCGACGAGCGATCCGGTCAGCCTGCGGCGCGCGGCGTCGAGGGCGGCGGGCGTGGGCTGCGGGGCGGCGAGCGCGTGTACGGCGTGGGCGCGGGCCCGGTCGGTGGCGGCCAGGGCCTTTTCCAGGCGTCCGGCGGCCCGGCGGTTGGTCACCAGCATGGCGGCGAGGATGCCCACCCCGGCGCCGATGACAGTGTCCAGGACCCGGTCGCCGATGAGCTCACCGGCCGGGTGGGTGCCGCCGAACTCCAGGACCAGCAAGGCCATCGGCGTGACGGCTATGGAGCCGAGCCAGTAGTTGCGGGTGATCAGGGCCTCCGCCGCGAAGCCGAAGAACAGGCAGAAGCCGATGAGGGCCAGCGGTCCGGTGCGGCTGACCGGGAGGACGGCGGCGAAGACGAGGACGCCGAGCAGATTGCCGAGGGTCCGCTGGAGGGCCCGGTTCCAGGACAATGTCACATTGGCCTGGTACAGGGAGGCGGCCGTGACGATCGCCCAGTAGGGTCGGCCGACGCCGGCCGCCTGGGAGACATATCCGGCCAGGGCGCAGCCGATGAGCGCACGGGCGCCGATGGGGAGCAGCGGGGAGCCCGGGGCGAGGCTGCGCAGCAGTGCGCGGCGGGCGTCGCGGCGGCTTCGTGTGCGTCCGGCGGCCCGTTCGGCGTCGATGCCGAACAACTCGTCGGACGTGCCGGGAGCGGGTGGCGGAGTGGGGACGGGTCCGCGGGCACGGGTCTGCCGGGCCCAGACGCGGAGCCGTTCGGGGTCGGAGGCGGGAGCAGCGGCGGCGGGAGCGATCGGGGAAGCGCCGTGGGTGCCCCCGGCGAGGGCGGCCTCGGCGTGGACGACGAGACGTTCGAGAGCCCGGCGCACGGGCGTGGGGCGTCCGGCGGCGAGCAGCGCCTGCCAGGCCGCGTGCACGGCCGCGACCGCGGCGCGCCGGGTGCGGTGGCCGGGGGCGGTGACGTATGCCGCGGCCGCATCGAGTGCGCGGGCGGTCGCCCGGCGTTCCGGACCCTCCCTGCGGATCATCGCGGGGCCGACCGTGACCAGCCAGGAGATCACGCCCGCGGCCAGGGTCAGCGCGAGGTGGCCGGGTACCTGGCCGAGGTGCTGAGGGGCGAAGAGTGCGGCCGAGGTCACGAACGTGAAGATCACCGGCCCGGGCGGGCCGATGCGAGTGGCGTCGCACAGCATCTTCTGTACGGCGGCGAGCAGTGCGCCCACCGCGATCAGCACGGCGGTCGATCCGGTGAGCGAGGCCGCGACGAGGGATATCGCCATGCCGATGACCATGGAGACGACGACTCCGGCGACGGCTCGGGCACGGCGGGCGTACGGCAGGTTGTGGCCGTACAGCGCACAGAGCGAGCCGGCCATCGTGTACATCACCAGGTCGAGCCGGTCGATGGTGAAGAGCAGCAGATCCGGTACGGCGGTGGCGACGACCACGCTCAGCGCCGGTTTGAACCACATGTCCGAGGGCCGGGCGAGGCGCAGGGGGGCGGCCAGCGGGAGTCTGCGGACCGAGGGCTGCCGGAATCGGATGGTTGTATCGCTCACTCAAATACTTTAACAGGTATTACACCTGTAAAACAATTTCTTCGATGACGACGCCGCGGCACTGACGGCCGCCCCCTCCGCGAACCCTTAGCGTTCAACCGCACGAGGACAGACAGGCATATTTCGATGCATCCACGAAGGAATCAGAATGAAGCTCACCAAACCGGTGCCCAGCGGTCCCTGCTGGATCGAGCTGAGCACGCCCGACATCCCGGCTGCCAAGTCGTTCTACGCGGCACTCTTCGGCTGGCGCTCGGAGACCGATCCGCGTGAGGAGGCGGGCGGCTACACCATGGCGCACCTCGCAGATGCGCGAGTGGCCGCACTGAGTCCGGTCTACCAGCCGGGACAGCCGCCCGCCTGGACGGTCTCGTTCGCCAGCGAGGACACGGACGCCACGGTCGAGAAGGTGAAGTCGGCGGGCGGCTCGCTCCTGGTCGGCCCGATGGACGTGTTCGACCAGGGCAGGTTCGCGGTGGTCGCGGATCCGTCCGGTGCGGTGTTCTCGCTGTGGCAGGGCCGCGCCTTCGCCGGCGCCGAGCGGCTGAACGACCCGGGCGCCCTCGGCTGGGTCGAACTCATCACCCGGGAGGCCGACCGGTCGCTCGCTTTCTATCCCTCGGTCTTCGGATGGACGGTGAACACCGCTTCGGAGAGTTACACGCAGTGGGGCGTGGACGGCGAGGACTTCGGCGGCATGCTGATCATGGACGACAGGTTCCCGCCGGAGGCGCCACCCAACTGGCTGCCGTACTTCGCCGTGGCGGACGTCGACGCGGCGGCGGCCACCGCGCAGGGGGCGGGCGGCGAACTGCTGATGCCCCCGACGAGCGTTCCGGACGGACCTCGGATCGCGGTGGTCCGAGATCCGCAGGGAGCGGTGTTCGGCATCCACCGGGCGGGCGACGAGGGCTAGGTCCGGTCGTCGGAGCCGGACGCCGGGCGGGCCGGATGCCGACGGACGCCGACGGACGCCGACGGGCAATCGGGTGGTACGGGCCCTGCCCCCGGGCGGTGTCCCGTACCCCTTGGTCGCCGTTCCGGCAGGTGACACGCTTCTGGAGTCGCTGGACGCCGAGCGCCGGGCCACACTGATCGCGACACCCACGGACCCGCGTACCCACCGGTTCGGCATCCGCCCGCAGGGGGACGGCGAACGGTCTTCCTGGAGTTCAGCTGATGTACGAGAGCGATGTCGGACTGCTCGCCCCCGGGCGGGCCGGCTCACCCGCCGAGACGGCCACCGGCGACAACGCCTTTCTGCAGGCGATGCTCGACGCCGAGGCCGCGCTCACCCGCGCCCAGTCCGTCTGCGGGCTCGCCCCTGCCGAGGCCGGGCGGGCGGTGACCGCGGCGGCGGCCGACGCGAGCCGATTCGATGCGCGGGATGTGGCGCTGCGCGCACGTGCGAGCGGCAATCCGGTCACCCCACTGGTCTTCGACCTGGTCGCCGCAGTGGAGGAGGACGTCCGGCCGTACGTGCACCGGGGCGCCTCCAGCCAGGACATCCTCGACACGGCCGCCATGCTGGTCGCCGCCCGGGCACTGGCACAGGTGCTCGACGATCTGGCGCGGTCCGCGGAGGCGGTGGCACGGCTCGCACTCGCACATCGCAACACCCCGATGGCCGGCCGTACGCTCACCCAGCACGCCGTGCCGACCACCTTCGGGCTGAAGGCAGCAGGGTGGCGTGCACTGATCCTCGACGCACGGGACCGGCTCTCGGCCGTACGGGAATCGCTACCCGCACAACTCGGTGGCGCGGCAGGAACGTTGGCCGCCTTCAATACCTTCGCGCCCGTCGACGAAGCCGAAATCGCCGACGACGACGGCCGGGGGCTGACCGTGCTCCAGGCATTCGCGAACGAACTCGGTCTGGCCGAACCGCTGTTGCCGTGGCTCAGTCTGCGTACCCCGATCGCCGATCTGGCGGGCGCGCTCGCCTTCACGACGGGTGCGCTCGGCAAGCTGGCGGCCGATGTGCTCACCCTGTCCCGTACCGAGATCGGCGAGGTCACCGAGGGAAAGGGCGGCGTTTCGTCCACCATGCCGCACAAGGCCAACCCGGTGCGCGCCACGCTGATCGCCGCCGCCGCCCGCCGCGCCCCCGGCCTGGCGGCGACACTGTACGGCTCGCTCGTAGCGGAGGACGAGCGGCCGGCCGGGTCGTGGCACGCCGAATGGGAGCCGCTGCGCGAACTGCTGCGGCTCGTCGGCCAGGCCGCGTACGACGCCGCCGAACTCACCGACGGACTGCGCGTCGTCCCGTACGCCATGCGGGAGAATCTCCAGCTCACCGACGGGCTGATCGTCACGGAACGGCTGGCCGCCGTGTTCGCCGAGCGCATCGGCCGCAAGCGCGCCAAGGAGGTTCTGGTGAGCGCCGCCGCCCGGGCCCGTGCGGAGACCACGGATCTGGCCGATGTCCTCGGCGATGTGCTGGACGAGGAGCCCGAACTTGCCGGTCTCGATCTTTCCGACCTGACCGAACCCGCCCGGTACACCGGCTGCGCAGGCGCCCTCACCGACCGTGCGCTGGACCGCGGATGACCGCACTCGCCGTCCGATTCCCGGTGGCGCCGCTCATCCGCCACACCGGTCAACGAGGGACGTCGTCCCCGCGGATCCGGGCATGGACGTGCATGTCGTGCCAGCCGTCGGCATGCAGATGGCCCCGGCGCCTGGTGCCCTCCATGGCGAAGCCCGCTTTGGCCGCCACTCGGCAGGACGCCTCGTTCAGCACGGAGTGGGCGAGTTCGAGGCGCTCGAACCCGATCTCGTCGAAGGCCCAGCGCGCCAGCACCGAGACCGCTCGAGGGGCGACGCCGCGTCCGCGGGCGGCCGGCAGCGTCCAGTAGGCACATTCGGCGTGACCGATGGCCGGCGTCAGGGAGCGGAGTGCGACCCGGCCGAGCACTTCCTCGGCTCGGTCGGCCGCGCTTGCGGGGCGGACGACGGCCCAGTGGGCTCCGGTCTCGCAGTACCAGGCGCTCCGCCACTGGTCGATCCAGTCGCGCGCCTCGTCCTCGGAGTCGGCCCGGCGCAGGTGCCAGCGCTGGATGACCGGGTCGGCGAAGGCCGCGAGTACGGCCGGTGCGTCCGCGTACCGCCACGGCCGCAGGAGCAGGTCGTCGGCGACCGGCAGAGCGGGCTGTACGGAGTCCGCGAGGCGCCCCGGAGGGATATGGGGCGGCACCAAGTACGGCATGGGCGCATCATCGCACGGGGCCGAACCCGTTCCGGCGGTACACGAGAGCCCCCTTGTGCGGAAGATCGCGCAAGGGGGCTTTTGCGTATCCGCGTCAGCCGAGGCCGCGGGCGTCCTGCTTGAGAGCGGTGTCCACGGTCAGCGCCGTTGCGACGACGAGGCTCAGCAGCGGCTCGGGCAGCTGGTAGTGGATCTGCAGCACATAGTTGTCCGCCGTGGTGAACAGCGTCTTCGCGAGGCCTTCCCAGGTCTTGGTGATCCGGGCTATCTCCGCGTCGTTGTGGTCGACGATCGCGAAGTTCCAGGCGCGCCAGTTCTCCGCCTTGATCGCGCCGATCTGCCGGCCCTCCGCCATGATCGCGAAGTTGATCTTGCCGATGGCGTTCTGCTGGACGATCTCGCCGACCGGCTGCCCGTCGGGGCGCTGCACGATGACCTTGGACTTGATGAACTTCGCCGGGCGGGTCAGCAGGAGCTGCGGCTGACCGTACGCGTCACGGATCTCGAGGCGGTGGGTCAGGTACTGGTCGATGCTGGTCAGGAAGCGCAGGACCTTGCGCAGGGCGCTCTGGCCGACCTGGACGACCGAGCCGACGGTGTTGCCGTGCTGGTCGAAGACGCTGTACTCGTTCGTCACCTCGATCAGCTTGGCCTTCTGGTTCACGACCAGGACCTGCTGATTGAAGAGCGAGCCGGCGCCGGGAACGCCCCCCTGCTGGGGCTGGGCCGCCTGCTGCGGCGGAACCCCGGGCTGCTGGTGGGCGATCTGCTGGGACGGCACCCCTGCCTGCTGGTACACGGCCTGCTGCGCAGAAGCGGCCTGCTGATGCTGCGGGGCGCCCTGCTGCTGCGGCACCTGAGCCTGCGGCTGAGCGGTCGCCTGCGCCTGGGCCGCGGCCTGGGGCTGCTGCCCACCGGCCGGGTTGGTGTGCTCGGTCCACCGGGAACCGTCCCAATAGCGCAGCAGCTGGGGAGCGCCGTGCGGATCCGGATACCAGCCCGCAGATACGTTCGAGTGCGTTGTCACCGGGGCACACTATCCCGCCCCTCCGACAACAGAGGCCACATCCCGTGCATCCACAGCATGCACCCCTCGTTGAAACTTCACACACCACGTAGGATGGCAGGGATGAACAGGCTGAGCGAACGGACGCACCGACGACGGCAGAGCGCCCACGCGTCGGCCGTTCTCGGCTGGCTGTTCGTACTGCTCGCCATGGTCTCGTGCTGTTCGGTCGCGGCCGCGGACTCGTCCGCGCACCGGACGGCAGCCCCGGGCTCGGTTTCGCATCAGTCCGGTACCCGTACCGCAGCCGCCGCCCGGGCCATGACGCCCGCGCATCCCGTGGTCGTACGGACCGTAGTGGCCGATGCTCCTGAGGACCGGGGCATGGGCAGTTCCTGCCACGGAACCTCCGAGCATGCGACACCCGTCGTACTGCCCGGCCAGAGCGCACCCGTGGCCCTTCCCGGCGTGACCGCCACAGCCCCCGTCGCCCCGCTCACCGGCGCCGCCGCGATCCGCGGCCCGTCCAACGACGCCGTGCGGGAAGTCGACCATCTGCGTCTGCAGGTTCAACGGATCTAGAGGCAGGGCCCGTTCCTCGGGACACCGAGGACGTTCTCCCGCATGCCCTCAGCTCCGTCAGTCTTGTTGAACCGAAGGACGACTCTCCATGGCTTCCGCCAAGAAGCAGAACACCCCTGCCGCCGCGCGCCGCGCCAAGCTGGAGGAGGCCCGCCGCAAGGAGCGGGCCCGCGAGCGGCGCAGCCGCATCATCACCCTCACCGCCTCCGTCGCCGTGATCGCCGCACTCGTCGCGGGCGGCGGCTACCTGATGTCCGCCGCCAACGACAAGGAAGAGGCCGAGGTGGAGGCCAAGTCCTCGCCCGTACAGGGCGAGCGGACCTGGGACAAGCTCTCCCAGAACCATGTCGAGAAGAAGGTCGACTACCCGATGAACCCGCCGGTCGGCGGCGATCACAACCCGGTGTGGATGAACTGCGACGCCGATGTCTACACCAAGGCGATACCGAAGGAGAACGCCGTCCACTCCCTTGAGCACGGCGCGGTCTGGGTCACCTACACGAGCAAGGCGAAGCCGGCCGACATCAAGAAACTGGGCGAGCGGGTCGAGGCAACGACCTACTCCCTGATGAGCCCGGTCGAGGACCAGGCCGCCCCGCTCATGCTCAACGCCTGGGGCAAGCAGGTGACGGTGACGAGTGCCACCGACGCACGCGTGGCGCAGTTCTTCACCAAGTACGTGCAGGGTCCGCAGACCCCGGAGCCGGGCGCGGCCTGCACCGGCGGGATCGCCCGGTGACGTCCGCGATCCGCTCCTCGCGCCCGATGATGATGGCGGGCGGTGTGGTGCTGCTGCTGGCGCTGGGCCTGGTCGCGCTGATGCTCGTACGGCCGTCGTCCTCCGCGGGCTCCGCCGCACCGGCGGCAGCACCCTCGGACACCTCCGCCGATGTCGGGTTCGCGCGCGACATGTCGATCCACCATCAGCAGGCGGTCGAGATGTCGTTCATCGTGCGGGACCGTACGTCCGGCGTGGCAGTACGCCGGCTCGCGTACGACATCATCAACACCCAGGCCAATCAGCGCGGCATGATGCTCGGCTGGCTGGAGATGTGGGGCCGGGCGAAGTCGTCCGGCGCACCTCCCATGGAGTGGATGGGGCACACCGTCACGCCCAGGGGCGACGGTTCGCTGATGCCGGGCATGGCGACCGACACCGAACTCGACGCACTGCGGGCGGCAAAGGGCAAGGACGCCGAGGTGCTGTTCCTGAAGCTGATGACCGCGCACCACCGCGCCGGTGCGGAGATGGCACAGGCGGCGGCCGCCGCGGCCGGGACCGATGAGATCAGGAATCTGGCGGCGGGCATGGTCCGGGGCCAGCAGTCCGAGATCAAGCTCATGGCGGACATGCTCAAGGAGCGCGGTTCGACGGCCTGAGCTCCGTACGTTCCGACGGCCCGTGCGGGCGCGTGCACGAAGTCCGCCCTCACCGGCGGCCCGTTCGCGGCAGGTTCCTTCTCCTGCGAACGGGCCGCCCCGGCGATGACACGGCGAACGGCCTCAGGGCTTGCCGGTCGCAGAAGCTCACCAGCTCACAGGACTGATCGCACAAGGGATCGCATAGGCTCGGATCCAACATGAAGAGCAACCTCACACCGCTGGGGCCCAAGGCCGACAAGGACACCGTACGCCGGAGCAACCTCAGTCTGGTGCTGCGGGCCGTCCGTGACGAGGGCGAGGCGACCAGGGCCGGGGTCGCCGCGCGGGTGGGGCTGACCCGGGCCGCGGTGTCCTCGCTCGTCGAGCAACTCATCGACATCGGGTTCCTCACCGAGTCCGGCAAGACCTTCAGCGGGCAGGCGGGTCGCCCCGGGACCGCGCTCAAAGTGGCGCGCACGGGGCCTGCCGGGCTCGGTGTGGAGGTCAACATCGACTATGTGTCGGTATGTGTCGTCGATCTGGCGGGCACCGGCCGGGTACGGCTCACCGAGCACCTCGACAACCGCGGCGCGCCGCCCGCGGAGGTGCTGGCGCGGGCGGCCGGGATCGCGGCGCGCACCCTGGAGTCGGCGCGCGAGCAGGAACTGTTCCCGGTCGGCGTGGCGCTCGCCCTGCCCGGTCTGGTCTCCGGCGGTGCGGTTCGCCAGGCGCCCAACCTGGGCTGGAATCAGGTTCCGGCCGAGGAACTCTTCGCCGCTTCGCTCGCCGCCGAGCGACCCGGTCGCCAGGCGCTGCCGGTGAGTTCGGAGAACGAGGCCAATCTGGCGGCGCTCGCCGAGCTCTGGTTCGGCGGACTCGGCACGGTCCGTAGTTTCCTCTATCTGACGGGCGAGATCGGCGTCGGTGGTGCCCTGGTCATCGACGGTGAACTCCTGCGCGGGGCACACGGGTTCGCCGGGGAGATCGGGCATGTGGTGGTGGACGCACAGGGACCGCAGTGCCGGTGCGGATCGCGCGGCTGTCTGGAGCAGTACGCGGGACAGACGGCGCTGTTGCGGGCCGCCGGGATCCAGGAGTCCGGCAGCGGCTCCGGGGTGGCCGAGCTGGAACGGCGCGCCCGGGCCGGGGACGAGCAGGCGGTGGCCGCTGTCGCGGAGGCCGGCCGGATGCTGGGGCGGGTGCTGTCCGGGACGGTGAATCTGCTCGACCCGGACGCGGTGGTGCTCGGCGGGATATACCGGAACCTGATGCCGTGGCTGTCACCGCCCGCCGACGAGGAGCTGACCGGCCGGGTGGTGTCCGGGCTCTGGACCCCCGGGAGCCGCCGTCTGCGCGCCTCGTCCGTGGCGGGTGACGCGGCTCGGGGCGCTGCGGCGCTGGTGATGACGGGGGTACTGGCCGACCCGGTGGCCTACGCGGACGGCCGGGAAACCGGCTGATCCGCCCCTGTGCGTACGGGCCCGGGCAGGCGGCCGATCCGCCCGCACGGGCACGGACCGGACAACCGGCTGCTTTGCCCGCACGGGCGCGGGCCGGGCACGGACCGGACAATCGGCCGATCCGCCCTCACGGGGTACAGGCGGACCGTCGGACGCTCCACGCGAACGCGAACGGGTGTGGGCCGGACAACTGATGTCCGGCCCACACCCGTGGCGCCGCGCCGCTGCGGGCCGGGATCAGCGGACCCCGAGCAGGTGGTCCATCGCCAGCTGGTCCAGGGCCTCGAACGCCATGCCTCGTTCCGCCGCCGCGTTCACGTCGAACTCCTCGAACGCCGACCGGTCGGCCAGCAGCCCGGCCACGCCGTCCTCGGCGGTGGGGCGGGCGAGCTCGTCGAGCCGGGACGCACGCAGCGCCTCCTGCACGGCGGGGTCGGCGCGGAAGGCGGCGGCGCGCTCCTTGAGGATCAGGTAGTTGCGCATGCAGCCCGCGGCCGAGGCCCAGACACCGTCGTAGTCCTCGGTCCGCGGCGGCTTGAAGTCGAAGTGCCGCGGGCCCTGGTAGCCCGCCGTCTCCAGCAGGTCGACGAGCCAGAACGCCTGGCGCAGGTCACCCGCGCCGAAGCGTAGGTCCTGGTCGTACTTGATGCCGGACTGACCGTTCAGGTCGATGTGGAAGAGCTTGCCCGCCCAGAGTGCCTGCGCGATGCCGTGCGGGAAGTTCAGCCCGGCCATCTGCTCGTGCCCGGTCTCCGGGTTGACGCCGACGAGCTCCGGGCGCTCCAGACGCTCGATGAAGGCGAGGGCGTGACCGATGGTCGGCAGCAGGATGTCGCCGCGCGGCTCGTTCGGCTTGGGCTCGATGGCGAACTTCAGGTCGTACCCCTGCTCGGTGACGTAATCGCCGAGCAGGTCGAAGGCTTCCTTCATCCGGTCGAGGGCGACCCGGATGTCCTTGGCGGCGCCGGACTCGGAGCCCTCGCGGCCGCCCCAGGCCACATAGGTGGTGGCGCCGAGCTCGACGGCGAGGTCGATGTTGCGCAGCGTCTTGCGCAGGGCGTAACGGCGTACGTCCCGGTCGTTGGCGGTGAACGCGCCGTCCTTGAACACCGGATGGGTGAAGAGGTTCGTCGTCGCCATGGGGACGACGAGTCCGGCCGCGTCCAGCGCCTGCCGGAACCGCTTCACGATCCCTTCGCGCTCGGTGTCCGTCGAGCCGAACGGGATCAGGTCGTCGTCGTGGAATGTCACACCGTATGCACCGAGCTCCGCGAGCCGCTGCACGGAGTCGACCGGGTCGATCGCCGTGCGGGTCGCATCGCCGAAGGGGTCGCGCCCCTGCCAGCCCACCGTCCACAGTCCGAAGGTGAACTTGTCGTCGGGCGTGGGCGTGAAGCGTTCCGTCATCGTCTGGCCGCCTTCAGTGCTGTCGGGTTCCATGACCGGTCGAGGTGGCCGAACCCTATTTGTTTACTGTCATGACTAATCATGCACCGAGCACGTCCGGCACGTAACCCCCCATAGCCAGAAGTTCGGAGGGATCACTGTTCCGGGCGGGATCGATCGCGTAATTTGTTTTCCGTACGATCAAATTTCCGTGGTTCCACCCAGCAACCACACTCCGAAGCGATGCACGCCCCGCAGCCGTCTCGCTGCATCCGTCTCCCCGCAGTCATCTGCCCGCAGCACAGGAATGAGGTCACCCATGCCGCCGCGTACCGTCGTCATCGGTGTGGACAGCTCCACCCAGTCCACCAAAGCCGCCTTCGTCGATGCCGGAACCGGCCGGCTGCTCGCTGTCGGCCGGGCACCGCATGCCGTCACCGGCGAGGCGGGTGCCCGCGAGAGCGACCCGGAGGTGTGGTGGCAGGCGCTGTGCGACGCCGTCGCCGCCGGCCTGAAGGAGTCCGGCGTCGCCGCCTCCGCCGTGACCGGTATCGCGGTCGCGGGGCAGCAGCACGGGCTGGTCGTCCTCGACCGGACGGGGCGTCCACTGCGCCCCGCGATGCTGTGGAACGACACCCGCTCCGCCCCGCAGGCCGCCACCCTCACCGCGGCACTGGGCGGGGCCGAGGCCTGGACCGCGCGGACCGGATCCGTGCCGGTGGCCTCCATCACCGCAACGAAGTGGCAGTGGCTGCGGGAGAACGAACCGGAGAACGCCGCCGCGGCCGCGGCCGTACGCCTCCCCCACGACTTCCTGACCGAACGCCTCGCAGACACCGCCGCCACCGACCCCGGTGACGCCTCGGGCACCGGCTGGTACTCCACCGCGACCGGTGCGTACGACCCCGAACTCCTCGAACTCCTCGGTCTGGACGCCGCGTTGCTGCCCGAGGTGGCCGAGACCGGCGCGACCAGAATCGGTTCGCTGAGCGCCGAAGCGGCCGCCGCGCTCGGCCTGCCGGACGGAATCGCCGTGGCCGCGGGCACCGGGGACAACATGAGCGCCGCCGTCGGCCTCGGACTGGGCGGCGCCGGACTGCTGGACCATCCCGTCCTCAGCCTCGGCACCTCGGGGACGGTCTTCGCCGCCTCCCGGACACGGCCCGCGTCGACGGCACTCTCCGGCTTCGCCGCTGCGGACGGTACGTACCTCCCGCTGGCCTGCACCCTCAACTGCACGCTCGCCGTGGACAAGGTCGCCGCACTGCTCGGCCTGGAGCGCGACGACGCGGCCCCCGGCGGCGAGGCGGTGCTCCTCCCCTACCTCGACGGCGAACGCACCCCCGATCTGCCCACCGCCTCCGGCCTGCTCACCGGGCTGCGGCACGACACCACCCCGCAGCAACTCCTGGGCGCCGCCTACGAGGGCGCGGTCTTCACCGTGCTGCGCGCCCTCGACGAACTCCTGCGGGCCTGCGGCCTCGACCCGGCCGACCCCGAGGTGGCCGGCCGGCCGCTGCGCCTGATCGGCGGCGGCGCCCAGGGGCGCACCTGGGTGGAGACGGTACGGCGGCTCTCAGGCCGGCCGGTGATCGTGCCCGGGAGCGGCGAACTGGTGGCCCTGGGTGCGGCCGCGCTGGCCGCCGCCGCGGCAACCGGCAAGGACCCGGTCGCGATCGCCACCGGTTGGAACACCGGTGAGGACACCCAACTGCCCGCCGTCCAGCGGGACTCGGCAACCTGGGAGCGGGTCGGCTCGGCGCTGGAGCGGGCCGCGGGCCCACTGCTGGGCAGGGCCTGACACCCGTACACCCGACACGCCCTGGCCGCTGCACGGCCCTGCACGCCCGAGCTCGGGCTTCAACCCCGGCGCGTGCCGCTACGGGCAGAGAAGATGTCGTGTCCGTTCACCACGTCAACTTCGCGACCGGCTTGGTCGTGTCGGGTCGACTGTCACACCTGACCGTCAGGGGTTTCGGTACAACGGCGGGCGGCAGGTCCTTCGCGCGAGGGTTCCGAAATTCTGGTGGGCGTCGTGGCCCTGGGCGACTTCGACGGTGCATGCGCCATGTCACTGCATGTTCTGCACGTGCGGGTGGTCGTAGGAATCCGTGCACACGTACAGCTGCAGGCTGTAGCCACGGCCGATGTTGAGCTGCGTGGCATTGGCCGGGCCGAGGAAGTGCAGGCCGGTGTAGTCGCCGTCCTCGACCGGTCGCCAACTCCCGCTGCCGCCGTCCCACTCGCTGCCGTCAATGGTGAGCAGCGGCCGGACGTCCGAGCCGCACTCGGCGCAGACCATGGGGAACGGGTCGGAGAAGCTCCACGGAGCATGGCCGCCGACCTTGCAGCCCGGGGCAACGCCGAGGTCGTACTGGTAGTCGAAGTCGTGCTGGTCCTCCCAGGCCTCGATCCGCTCCGCCAGCTCCTCTCGCAGCTCATGCGGGGCCGGGAACTCGGTGACCTTCTCGGGGTGCAGGACGCACGGTTCAGGCAGGTAGTCGACGTTGCCGATCACCGACGGCTGCGGGGCGGCGCCGAGCGGGTCGGTGACGTCGGCGGTGGTCCGCCAGCGAAGTTCGGTCCGGGGCAGGTAGTCCTCGTCGTGGTCGAACGGGCACCACAGCAGCTGCAGCAGATCAGCGCCGTCCGGGCGCGGCAGATCGGGCACGTCCGAGGCGTAGAGCTGAGCCACCGGCACCATCGGGACCGGGCCGTCCTGGGAGATCCGCCGGCTTTTGCCGATGCGGTCGACTGTCGTGCGCTCTTCCGTGCTCAGCAGGTCGGCGCCTTCCTCCTTGGGCCGGCGCCATGCCTCGGCGAGAATCCGTCGCCGCAGCCGGACGTCCTCGGGCGCCATACCGTGTTGCCAGGGGCCGTCGTGCTCCGGACAGGTGGGCCACGCTTCACTCGCCGGCCACAGCAGCGGACCGCCGATCGAACTGTCCGACGTCGCCGGGGCGCCGACGCGGGGGTGCAGCCTTACAGCGGTGCGGGCCAGTGGTGCGAGCTGGGGGAAGTGCATGGTGACATCGACCGGGCGAGGCGGAGTGGTGCGGAGCATGCACAAGAGGCTATGCCCCAACGGTGACTCGCCGTACACGGGCCCGGGAGACGGTACAACCCGCGGGGCGCTGACCGGCTGTCACTTCCCCCTGTCACTTCCCCGCGAACAGCCCGGGCGACGGCCCCCGGCCGTCGCCGGACCGGTTTGGGGAAGCGAAGCGATCTTCACTAGTATCCGGCGATGATCATAAGAAGAAGGCTGACGGTCGGGGTGGGCATCCTGCTCGCCACCCTGACCGCCGGGCTCGGTTCGGCGCTCCCCGCCGCAGCTGATGAAACCCCCACCAAAGCCTCCCCCAAGGTCGAGCTGGTGCTCGACGTCAGTGGCTCCATGCGGACCCGTGACATCGACGGCCAGTCCCGGATGGCCGCGGCGAAGCAGGCGTTCAACGAGGTCCTGGACGCGGTGCCCGAGCAGGTGGAGCTCGGCATCCGGACGCTCGGCGCCGACTACCCGGGCAATGACCGGAAGGTCGGCTGCAAGGACACCAAGCAGCTCTACCCGGTCGGCCCACTGGACCGCACCGAGGCGAAGACCGCCGTCGCCACCCTGGCCCCCACCGGCTGGACCCCGATCGGCCCGGCCCTGCTGGGCGCCGCCGACGACCTCGAAGGCGGCGACTCCACCCGCCGGATCGTGCTGATCAGCGACGGCGAGGACACCTGCGGCCCGCTCGACCCGTGCGAGGTGGCACGTGACATTGCAGCCCGTGGCATCCACCTCGTCATCGACACACTGGGCCTGGTGCCGAACGCGAAGATCCGCGAGCAGCTGACCTGTATCGCCGAGGCCACCGGCGGCACCTACACCGCCGTCCAGCACACCGATGAACTCTCCGGCCGTGTCAAGCAGTTGGTCGACCGGGCCGCCGAGCCCGTCGTCACACCGGTGGCGACGGAGGGCGCGGACCGCTGCTCCACGGCGCCACAGCTCAAGGCGGGTCTGTACACCGACCGGGAGAAGTTCGGCGAGCACCGCTGGTACCGGGTGGATGTGCTGCCCGGTCAGGAGCTGCGCACCTCGGTGAGCGTCTTCGCGGACCGTGCCGTGAACAATGACTACGGCGTGCTGCTGCGGGCGGTGACCGTACACGGCCGGGAAATCGTCCGGGGTTCGGAGTCGGGCACCGGCCGCACCGATGCGATCTCCTCCGGCCTGCGCTACCCGAAGCCCGAGCAGGACGACACGGACAACGCCGACAAGCCCGCCGCCGAGACCGTGTGCCTCCAGGTCGGCAACTCCTACTCGGCCCCCGCCTCGGTGAAGACCGCGCCGGGCATGCCCCTCGAACTGACCGTGGACCTGGTGGACGCCCCGGACGACGCGGCCGATGCCGCCGCGTTCGGTCTCGGCCGCGGCTGGTGGCTGCTGGGCGTACTGGTTCTCACCGGACTGGTCGCGGGTCTGCTGACCGGCTGGATCTCGCGCTGGCGTATCGCCGTCTGGAGGACCAACTGATGCGTACGACACGTCTACTCGCGGGTGCGCTGCTGACCGGCCTCGCCCTGCTGACCTCTGCGGGCGCCGCCGCGGCCGACGGCCCGTCGGCGAGCCCGAGCGCCTCGGACGGCGGGTCCGGCCCCACCGAGGCAGGCACCACCTTCCGTACGGCCACTGCGGTCCAGCAGAACCAGCGCGCCACCGCCGGGGCGTCCACGGGTGACTACCTGTACTGGGTGTTCCCCGCCGACGCGGGCCAGCGGGCCACCGTCAAGGCGAAGATCACCCTGCCGGAGAGCGCCACCCGGCACGGCGCGTCGACCTGGCAGGTCGATGTGTACGACGGGCTGCGACGCCGCCAGGCCTGCATGTACGGCCGCCAGACCGGGAAGGCGGCGGCCGACACGTCGACCGTCGAGCTGACCTGCGTGCTGCGCACTGTCCGCGCCTGGTCCGAGCCGTGGGCCAACGACCCGCTGCCGGGCAGCTACTACGTACGCCTCACGGTCGTCGACCTGCCCTCGGCGGACCTCGGTCTGCCTGTGCAGACCGAGGTCGAGGTGACGGCGGCCGACAAGGGCGGCGCCGGGGATGTGGACGGCACGCTCGCCGAGCCGCTGGTCCCCGGTGTGTCCTCCGTCGAGCGGGCCTCGGACTCCTCGACCGCGAGTGGCGACGACGCGTCGGCCGAGGTCGCTCCCGGCAGCGAGCCGGAGGACGGCTGGGCCTCCGGCTGGTGGACCGACCGCTGGCTGTGGACGGTCGGCGGCGGAGTACTGGGTGCGCTCGCGGCCGTCTTCGGCTACTCCCTCACCCGCGGCAACGGCCGCCCGTCCCGGGTCCCGCCGGGCGTCTGACCCGCACAACGGGCTCCGGACCACGAGCCCACCGGACCGCACCGCCGGACGGGCCGATGGCCCGGGCCCGTCCGGCGACGGCGGACAGATCCCGTCGACCGCCCAGCTGCCCGTACGTTCTCGGCACGGCGGCCGCTACCCTCGACAACTCACGTACCGCACAAGGCCGATGACACCTTCCACGCCGTGCGGTACTGCTGAAGTCAGGTCGCTGCGCACCAAGTCGGATGCGCCACAAGGGAGCGGAGACTTTCATGTCCACGGAGACCGGCCCGGCCGTCGATGCCGAGCCGCGAGGCCACACGATCGTGCCGGGCCCGAAGGGGCTGCCGTTTCTCGGGAACCTGCCACAGTTCGGAAAGAATCCCCTTGCCTTCTTCGAGCTACTGCGTGGTCACGGCGACATGGTCGGCTGGCGATTCGGCCCCAACCCGTGTGTGTACATAGCCGATCCGGAGTGCATAGGCGAGCTGCTCACCGAGACGGAACGCACCTTCGACCAGCCCGCACTCGGTATCGCGTTCCGGACCGTGTTGGGCAACGGCGTTGTGGTCGCCCGCGGTAGGGACTGGCGGCGGAAGCGGTCGCTGGTGCAGCCTTCCGTACGCCCCAAGCAGGTGCGGTCGTACGCGGCGACGATGGCGGGCAGCACGGTGGAGCTGGCGGACACCTGGTCCGGCGGTGAACGCATCGACATCAAGCGCGAGATGGCGGCACTGACGCAGAAGATCGCGGTCCGTACGATCTTCGGCGTCGACACCCCGGCCGACGCCGAAGCGATGGGGCGGGCGATGGATGTGGCGCAGCAGGAGATCGGCAAGGAGTTCGCCGGTATCGGCGCGCTGTTGCCCGACTGGGTGCCGACACCTGGCCGGGCCAGGGTCAGGAGGGCCGCCGCGGTCATCGACGCCGAGGTGGGCCGGGTCGTCGCCCGTCACCGCGACGGCGGGGCCGATCGCCCCGATCTGCTGAGCCGGCTACTGACCGCGGTCGACGAGACGGGTGCGCACCTCACGGACCAGGAGATACGCGACGAGACGGTCACCCTGTACATCGGTGGGCACGAAACGACCAGCTCCACTCTGGTGTGGGCCTGGTTTCTGCTGTCCCGCAATCCGCGGACGCGCGCCGCGCTCACCGAGGAACTGGACCGGGTACTCGGCGACCGTGAGCCGGAGTTCGACGACTATGCCCGGCTGACGTACACCCAGTCGGTGGTCAAGGAGACCCTGCGCCTCTACCCGACGATCTGGCTCGTCACCGGCGTCGCCAAGAAGGGTGCACGGATCGGCGGTGTGCCGATGCCGGAGGGCACCAGGGTGTGGACCAGTCAGTGGGCGACGCACCGCGACGAGCGGTGGTTTCCCGAGCCGGAGGAATTCCGTCCCGAGCGCTGGGATCCACAGGAGGGCGACGACATCGCGGAGTACGCCTGGTTCCCGTTCGGCGGCGGCCCCCGGGTCTGTCTGGGCACACGGTTCGCGATGGTCGAGGCGGTGCTGATCCTGGCTGTGCTGGCACGCCGTTTCGAACTGGAGGTGGACCCGGGCATTGTCAATCCCGTACCGACGCTGACGCTGCAGCCGGACCGCGAAGTGATGGCGACGGTCCGGCCGCGGTAGCGGCGTACGGGGTGGGGTGGCCGCGGCGTTCTCCCGCACCCTCGCCCCGTAGGCTGCTGCGACCCGAACCGCCGTAGGCCACCGCCGTCGGCGCGTTCCCCGGCCGAGGAGGATGACACCGTGGGCGGTTCCAGGAAGCCCCGCAGGCGTAGGGCGGCGTCCGGCTCGCTGACGCACACCGCGCGCCCGTCGCGCAAGGCCGACGCCCCGTCCGGCCGGCGCCGGGACACCGTCTTCGGCTGCGGGTGCATGGTGGCGGTAGTCCTCGGCATCGTCGTCCCGGCCATCGGGTCCACGCTCGGCGGCCCCGGCCTGTGGAGGTGGGCACGCGACAGTTTCCCGGGCGGGGGTTACGGCTTCGCCGTGGCAGTCGGTGCGCTGATACCGGTGGCGTTCACCGTCGGGGCGATATCTCTCGGCAAGCTGAACCAGGCAGCCGAGAAGGCCCGTTCAGCGGTCGGGATCGGCATTGCGGTCCTCTGTTTCGCACTGCTGATGCTGCTCGGCACGGCATGTGTGGAGATGATGGGACCGAGCCGTGAGCACCATGCCCGAACGGGCGGTTGGGCCTATGAGCACTATGCGTGGGTCTGGGCCGTGGCCCTTCTGTCGGCGCTCGTCACGGGGGCACTGATCGTGACCGCTCTTGTCCTTCGCGTCCGCAGTCGTACGGCACAGGACGGCTCGGCCGAGACGGCGTAGCACTACCGCCCCGCAGTCACGAGGCCCCGGGCTCCATCTCGTCGCCAGATATATCGAACCGATATGTCTGATCTGTCGCGGAGGTCGGGGCATACCGGTCACACTGGCGATGTCGGCCTCACCGGCCGCCGGGCCGTCCGGCCGCATCCGCAGGCTGTCGATCCAACGGGAGAAACACCATGCCTCTCCGCTCCGCTCTCGCCTCCGCTCTCACCGTCGCAGCCGCACTGACGCCGACCGCCACCACAGCGTCGGCCGCGACCGGCACCGCATCCGCCGGAACCGTGAGCCGCCCCGGAACCTGTCCGGAGAAGGCCCTCGATGTGCATGCCGCACCCGGCGGGCAACGGAACGTCGCCCGTATCAGTGTCACCAACCACGGCGACCGGGCCTGCGTCGTGGACCGCATCCCGACGATCACCTTCAGGGGCCTGGACGGCTCCGCCGAGACCGTGCCGCCTGCCGAGAGCGGGCCCTACGTCCTCTCGCGGGGCGAGCGAGCGTACGCCGCCGTCCGCACGGCGGACCCGGCAGCAACCGAAGGACACATCGTCGGCAGCCTGTCCGTATCGGCCGACCCTTCCCACCTGGGCGTCACCTTCCGGGCGGCCACCGTGGGCATGCCCAGGGGGGTCCATGTGTGGGTGCCGGTCACCACGCTGTGGCAGGAGTCGCGCGCCGCGGCCGACAGCGCCTTGGCTGACGCACTGGGCTGATGGGCAGGGCGGGGGCGGGGGCGGGCGACCGTTCGCCCCGAAGCGGTCCGTGGGAAGCCCGGCCGTGCTCTCACCCCACCCGCACCGTCCCCACCCCCTCCCCTGCCGCCCCGGTGTCCTCAAGGATCACGCGGTACGGGCGGTCCATGCCCTCGGCTGTCACCTGCACGGCGGTCCCGTCCCGTACAACATGAAATGTCACTGCGGGCGCGCCCGTCGTGTCCGGCACCGTGACCAGTGTTTCAGTGGTCGTGGTCGTGGCCGCCGGGCCGAAGGCGCGCAGGGTGAGGCCGTCCAGCCAGTCGCCGTCCGGGCGCTGGTCGTCGGCGCCCCAGGGAAGGACCGCGCCGGGGCGGACCAGGATCGGGAGGCTGTCGAAGCCATGGGTCTCATGGCGCCAGGCAGGGCCGGTGATCGGCTCACCGGTCAGCAGGGACGTCCAGGTCCCCGCCGGGACATAGAACTCGACCTGGCCGTCCTCGGTGAAGACCGGGGCGACCAGCAGGTCGGGGCCGAGCATGTACTGGCGGTCCAGCATCCGGGTGGTCGGGTCGTCCGGGAATTCCAGCAGCATGGGGCGCATCACCGGGGTGCCGGTGCGGTGCGCCTCGGCCGCCGCCCCGTACAGGTAGGGCATCAGCCGGTGCTTGAGCAGTGTGAATCTGCGGGCGACGTCGACCGCTTCCTCACCGAATGCCCACGGCACGCGGTACGACACATTGCCGTGCAGCCGGCTGTGCGAGGACATCAGGCCGAAGGCGAGCCATCGCTTGAAGACGGCCGGGTCGGGGGTGCCTTCGAAGCCTCCGATGTCATGGCTCCAGAAGCCGAAGCCGGACAGGCTCAGCGACAGGCCACCGCGCAGTGACTCGGCCATCGCGGTGAACGATGCGAAGCAGTCGCCGCCCCAGTGGACGGGGAACTGCTGGCCGCCCGCGGTGGCCGAGCGGGCGAAGAGCACCGCCTCGCCGTGCCCGCGCTCCTTCTCCAGGAGTTCGAAGACCGTGCGGTTGTAGATCTGCGCGTAGTAGTTGTGCATGCGCTCCGGGTCCGAGCCGTCGTGCCACACCACGTCGGTGGGAACGCGCTCGCCGAAGTCCGTCTTGAACGAGTCCACACCCTGGTCGAGCAGGACGCGCAGTTTGCTGCTGTACCAGTCGCGGGCGGCGGGGTTGGTGAAGTCGACGAGTGCCATGCCGGGCTGCCAAAGATCCCACTGCCATATGTCACCGTTCACCCGCTTCACCAGATAGCCGTGTTCGGCTCCTTCCGCGAACAGCGGGGACTTCTGGGCGATGTACGGGTTGATCCACATGCTGATGCGCAGGCCGCGTTCCTTGAGCCGGGCCAGCATGCCTTCGGGATCGGGAAAGACGTCCGGATCCCACTCGAAGTCCGACCACTGGTACTCGCGCATCCAGAAGCAGTCGAAGTGGAACACACTGAGCGGGATGTGACGTTCGGCCATTCCGTCGACGAACGAGGTGACCGTTTCCTCGTCGTACGAGGTGCAGAAGGACGTGGTCAGCCAGAGGCCGAACGACCAGGCCGGCGGCAGCGCCGGGCGGCCGGTCAGCGCGGTGTAGCGGGCGAGAACGTCCTTCGGGGTGGGTCCGGCGACTATGCAGTACTCCAACGACTGGTCCTCGACGCTGAATTGCACCTGTCCGACCGACTCGGAGCCGATCTCGAAGGAGACCTTCCCCGGGTGGTTGACGAAGACGCCGTAACCGCGGGACGAGAGGTAGAACGGGATGTTCTTGTACGCCTGCTCGCTGCTCGTGCCGCCGTCGGCCTGCCAGATGTCGACGGTCTGGCCGTTCTTGACGTACGGGGTGAAGCGTTCGCCGAGGCCGTAGATGTTCTCCCCCACGTCCAGGGCCAGTTGGGCGATCATGTGGTGAGCGCCGTCCGGGGTGGCGGCGAAGGCGGTTCCCTTGGCGTCGACACCGGTGAGGCGGCGGCCCTCGCCGTCGAGGAACGTCATCCCCCACGGACCTTCGCCGTCGATGCGCAACGTCAGTGGGCCGCTGGTCAGTTCGGTGATCGCGCCGTCCCTGCGGGTGTGCGCACCGGCGGCTGCGGGGTCGAGTCCGGGGAGGGCGAAGTCCGGTCCGTGCTGGGCCTTTCCGGCGTGGTGTGTGGTGCGTACGCCGATGATTCCCTCGGCCGGGGAGAAGCATTCGACGGTGATCAGTGGGGTGTTGAGGGTGTCGCCCCGCCCGGCGACGTGCTTGACCGCCGCGTAGGCGGTGAACCGGTCGGAGCCGACGCGCAGATCACGGATCTCGGTGGCGTAACAGGCGCGGACGCCCTCACGCATGAGCCAGAAGCCGTCGGTGAACTTCATGAGGACTCCTTGCCGGGGGCAACTGGGCGGGGCGGGGCGGCGATTCGGCGGGCCTGTGCGGTCACTCGGCGTCTCCGGTGAAGGCGAGGCGCGCGAGGCGCACGGCCCCGTGCAGGGTGGCTCGTACGTCATGGACGCCAAAGGCGCTCAGCACGGCATCCCGGGGCCGGTAGTCGTACGGTCCGGCGGTGGCAGGGACCGGGACGGTGACCGTACGTCCGTCGACCGTGATGTCCACGGCTCCCTCACCGGCTGCAAGGACAGTGACGGCGCGCACGCCGCTCGCGAAGTCACATTTCCGGAAGAGGAGTTCGTTCTCCACGGCGACGGAATCGAAGGGAGCGGCGGGCGCGACCGCGTCGCCGTGCGTCCTGGTGCGGTCGACTAGCTCGGTGCCGAACTGCTCGTCGTAATCGGCCGCTTCCAGGCCCCGGTCCAGGACCGGGCGGGGGCCGGTCGCTTCACCGTCGACGGTGACGAGGGTGACGAGCCGGATGTCCGTACTGGAGGCTCCGGCCTGGATCTCGTACGTACCGGGTTCGACGGTCCAGCGGCCGTGTGCCACGTCCCAGTGGCCGAGCTCGGCGACCGGGACCGCGAACTCGACGCGCTCCCCGGCGCCCGGGGCGAGATGCAGTCGGCGGTGGGCGACAAGTTGGCGCAGGGGACGGACGACGGACGGCGCCACGGCCCGTACGTAGAGCTGGGCGACCTCGTCGGCTGCGACGGCACCGGTGTTGGTGACCGTCAGCCGGACCCGCAGCAGGTCGCCGTCGCGCTCGGCGGTGATACTTGTGTGGGTGAAGTCGGTGTACGACAGTCCATGGCCGAACGGGTAGAGCGGTGTCCCCTCGTAGTAGAGGTACGTCTGCCGGGAGCCGATGATGTCGTAGTCCAGCAGGCCGGGCAGCTCCGCGTCGGAGGTGTACCAGGTCTGCGGGAGCCGCCCGGCCGGGGAGATGTCGCCGGCCAGGATGCGGGCGAGCGCGGTTCCGGCCGCCTGGCCGCCGTGCGCGGTCCACAGGAGGGCCGGCAGTGCGGCCGCGGCGTCGGTGAGGGCGTACGGGTAGGCGGAGGTGACCGCCAGCACGGTGTGCGGGTTCGCCGCATGGGCGGCGCGCCAGAGGCGTTCCTGCTGGGCGGGCAGGTCGAGGGTGGCGCGGTCCTCGGTCTCGCGGCCGTTGATGTGCGCGTCATTGCCGACCACGACGATCACGGTGTCGGCAGCGGCGGCGGCGCGGGCCACGGCGTCCTCGCCGCGCTCGGTCACCTCGATCTCGAAGACGGTTGCCGCACCAGGGGCCCCGGCCGCATTCACGTCTGCGGAAATCTCTTCGTCCGCGGCGGCAACCTTTACGCCGTCGGCGGCGACAGAGAGATACCGGCCCGTTCCGATGTGCAGAAGGCGGTGACCGCCCCGGTGGCCTTCCACCGCTTCCCACCGGAAGGTCTCCTGGACGACCCAGCCGCCCGGCTCGTCCGCGGATGCCCGTACGTAACCGTCCTCGGCGACCGACAGATACAGGCCTTCGGGAGCACGGAGGGTGATGACACCATTGCCCCAGTCGACGAGCGCCAGCTCGGACGGGGTGTCGCCGCAGGTCAGCGGCGGCAGGTCGGTACGGCCCGCGAGCAGCGCCGGGTCGAGGGCGCCCTGCGCACCCCGCGCCGGGTCGCGGTTGTCGTCGGTGGCGGGGATCTGCAGCCAGCCGTCCGCGCACCGCAGGCGGATCCGGTCGGCGCCCTCCGCGAAGACGACGTTGTCCGCGCCGAACCGTTCCCGTACTCCGTCGAGCGGTGTGGACCGGTGGATGAGGGTGCCGCTGTACCAGTCGAGCTTGCAGGCATCGGCGAGCAGCCCGACGACCGCGACCGTCTTCCCCGTCCCGGGATCGAGCGGCAGCAGGCCCTCGTTCTTCAGCAGGACGACGGCCTGTTCGGCAGCCTCCTGGGCGAGCGCTCGGTGCTCGGCGGTGTCGAAGAGGGCCGCTCCGGCGTCCGCGCCTGCCGCGTAGGGGTCGAGCTCCGGGTCGAACTCGCCCAGCGAACAGCGCAGTTCCAGCAGACGGCGTACGGCCGTGTCGATGTCGTGCTCGTCGATCAGGCCGCGCTCCAGCGCGCCGCGGATACGGCCGGTCATGACCGAGGAGTCCTGGCCGTGGTCGGTGAAGCTGTCGACTCCGGCCTTGAGCGAAGCCGCCGTGGCTTCCTCATGGGTGTCGAAGTAGTGCTCGGAGTCGACGAGGTTGGACGGCGCTCCGGCGTCGGAGCAGACCACCAGCGACCGGTCGGTCCAGCTGCGCAGCTGCTGGGACAGCAGCTGCGAGACATGATTGGGCCGCCCGTTGACCAGGTTGTACGCGGGCATGACCCCGGCCACCGCACCTCCCCGCACGGCGTCGCGGAACGCCCGCAGGTCGTACTCGTGCAGGACCCGCGGGCGGACCGACGAGGAGGAGGTGTCGCGGTCGGTCTCGTTGTTGTGGGCGAGCCAGTGCTTGAGCACCGGGGCGGTGCGCCAGTAGAGGGGGTGGTCACCACGCAGCCCGCGGGTGTACGCGACGGCGATGGCGGAGGTGAGTCCGGCGTCCTCGGAGTACCCCTCCTCACCGCGCCCCCACAACGGATGGCGCAGCAGATTCACCGTCGGGGCCCAGACATTGAGGCCGACCCGGTCGTCCTGGGCACGCTTGGCGCGGACCTCGTTGCCGACGGCCTCGCCGATCCGGCGGACCAGCTCGTCGTTCCAGGTGGCGCCGAGGCCGACGGCCTGTGGGAAGACGGTCGCCGGTCCCATCCAGGCGACGCCGTGCAGAGCCTCCTGACCGGTGCGGAAGGCTCCGAGCCCGAGCCGGTCCACCGGCGGCGCGAACTGGTGCAGCATCGCGATCCTCTCGTCGAGGGTGAGCCGCTGCAGCAGGTCGTCGATGCGCTTGGCGAACGGCAGTTGCGGGTCGCGGAAGGGCTGCGGTTGTTCCGTCACGTGCGGATCCCCTTGGAGAGGTGGGAGGTCTTTCGGCGCATGAGCCTCGACAGCGCTCCGGACGAGCTCCGTGTGAGGCTCGGCCGAGACCTTGAAGATCTTTCGATGCGCTTCGATGCTCCGTGGACAACCCCGCAGGTGTCAAGGGTGGGGACCGCCGGTGGTCCACAACCGCCCCCAGCTGTGCCGGGAAACGGTTGGGAAACAGGTCGGAGGAATCTCGAAACGGACTCTTGTGCGGCAGGGACGCTTCACTTAACCTCGCTGCAACATCGAAGCGCTTCGACAGAGCTTCGAACGGGCGTCTCTCGCCCTTGAATTGCCGGGACGGTGACCAGGTCCGTGACAGGTTCTGCCACCTCCTCAGCGAACCGCTTCACCTGCGGCCGGTCGACCGGCTCAGCCAGCTACGCCCCACCTCAGACACAGGAGCCGATCGGCGGACGCCCGCCGGGTGTCGTCCTGGTGCGCCTCGAAGGGTTGACGCAATGACGCCGAATTCCTCCCCTGCTTACACCGCCCCGAGCCGGCGGGGCTTCCTGGCTTCGAGCGCTTTCGCAGCGGTCGCCGTGGCCGGTGGAGCACCGCTCCTCGCCGCGTGCGGCGGCGGCTCCGGTTCCGGGAGCAAGGACGGCACGACGACGGGCAAGGCGTTGAAGAAGGTCCTGCCGAACTACATCCCGTCCAACCTCGTCGAGCCGGATGTGGCGAGCGTCAACGGTTCGAGTCCCGGGTTCACGAAGCTGCCCGAACCGCTGGTCTCCTCGGTGAAGTCGGCACCGGGCAAGGGCTCCGAGTTCCGGATCATGACCCCGCTGTGGGGCACTGTCCCGAAGAAGAACAACCCGTACTACACGGCGGTGAACAAGGCGGTCGGCGCGACGCTGAACTTCGACCCGCAGGACGGCAACACCTACCAGGACAAGATCGGCGCGGTGCTGGCCGGCTCCGACCTCCCGGACGCCATGACCATCCCCGGCTGGAACATGCAGGGGCAGATCCGGAACGCGATCAGCGCCAAGTTCGCCGACCTCAGCCCGTATCTGGCGGGCGAAGCGATCAAGAAGTACCCGAACCTGGCGAACATCCCCACCGGCGCCTGGCAGTACTCCGTCTTCGGCGGCAAGCTGCGCGGTCTGCCCATGCCGTCGCCGATCCTGGGCAACGCGATCTTCTACCGCAAGGACCTGACCGGCTCCGGCGCCGTACCGGGCAGCGCGGACGATCTGCTGGCCTTCGGCAAGGAGTACACCGACGCGAAGAAGAAGGTCTGGGCGTTCGACGACCTCTGGACCTGCATCCAGAAGATCTTCGGCCTGCTGCCCGACGCACCGCACTACTGGCAGCTGGAGAACGGCAAACTGGTCCACAAGATCGAGACGAAGGAGTACCGCGAGGCGCTCGCCTTCGCCCGCAAGCTCCACGACGGCGGATACGTCCACCCGGACGCCGAGGCCAACAAGGACGCCGACTCCAAGATCCGCTTCACCAGCGGACACGTAATGATGTACAACGACGGCACCGGTGGCTGGAAGGGCATGGTGACCGAACAGGCCACCGCCAACCCCGAGTTCGACATGCAGGCACTCGACTTCTTCAACCACGACGGCGGCAGGCCGGTGCTGTGGCAGGACGATCCGGGGTCCATCTTCACCTTCCTCAGCAAGAAGCTCTCCAAGGCGCAGATCGAGGAACTCCTCGGCATCGCCGACTTCGCGGCCGCGCCGTACGGCACCAAGGAGTTCATGCTCACCAACTACGGCGTGGAAGGCACCCACTACACGATCAAGAACGGTGTGCCGACCTTCACCCCGCAGGGCATCCAGGAGGCCCAGCCCTCCACCTTCCTGTTCCTCGCCTCGCCGCCGCACACCGTCGCCTTCCCCGACGAGCCGCAGTTGGTGAAGGACTACGCGGGCTGGATGGCGCGGCAGGCCCCGTACGTCAAGAAGCCGCTCTTCTTCGGCATGCAGATCGTCGAACCGCAGCGCTATGCATCCCTGTACACGCCCTTCGACGACCTGCAGAAGGACATCCGCCGCGGCCGCAAGAAGGTCAGCGACATCGACGCCGCGGTGACCACCTGGAAGAACAGCGGCGGCGACAAGCTGCGCGCCTGGTACCAGGACATTCTCGACAAGAACGGCTCCGGCAACTGACGCGTACGGGCGCTGTGCACCGTAAGTACGACAGCGAGGAGGCCGCCGGGCGCAGGGAAGCCCGGCGGCCGGGGCGGAGAGCACGACATGGGGAGCACACGGTGAAGCCACGGGCCACGGTTTCGACCGCTACGGATCCTGATGCCGGCGGGGCGGCAGCCCCGTCCGGCGGCGACGAGAGCGCCGGGCGCGACGGCAAGGGTGAAAGCCCCGGGGGCGGCGGAGACGGCCGGGCGAGCAGGTCCCGGACGATCGGCGGCCGCCGGGCCCGTACTGCGAAGACCACACCGACGAGCACGGGGGCGCAGGCAGGCGGCATCACATGGCGCCTGCGACTGCGCCGGGACCGCACTCTGGTACTGATGACGCTGCCGGCCATCGCCCTGCTGCTGATCTTCAACTACATCCCGTTGCTCGGGAACATCGTGGCCTTCCAGGACTACGACGTATACGACCTGGGAATCACCGGCAGCCCGTTCGTCGGCTTCGACAACTTCACACGGATCTTCGAGGATTACCGGTTCTGGCAAGTCCTCATCAACACACTGGTCATCTTCCTGACTCAGCTGATCCTCTTCTTCCCGATTCCGATCGTGATCGCCCTGCTGCTGAACACGATCATGAGTGCTCGGGTGCGGGCCTGGGTCCAGGCAGTGGTCTATCTGCCGCACTTCTTCTCCTGGGTGCTCGTCGTCACCGTCTTCCAGCAGATGTTCGGCGGCGCCGGCCTGGTCGCGCAGTGGCTGCGTGAACACGGGCATGAGGGCTTCGACCTGATGACCAGTCCGGGCTTCTTCAAGTTCCTCGTCACCGCGCAGTCCGTCTGGAAGGACGCGGGCTGGGGCGTGATCGTCTTTCTCGCCGCGCTCGCCGCCGTCAACACCGATCTGTACGAGGCGGCGGCAGTGGACGGTGCGGGCCGCTGGCGTCGCATGTGGCATGTCACACTCCCCGCGCTGCGCCCCGTCATCGCACTGCTCCTGGTCCTCCGGGTCGGCAGCGCCCTCAATCTCGACTTCGAGCAGATCCTGCTCCAGCGCGACCAGGTCGGCTCCGGCGCATCCGAAATCCTCGACACCTACATCTGGTGGACGGGCATCAAGACCGGCGACTTCGGCTACGCGGCCGCCGCCGGAATCTTCAAGGGGCTGTTCAGCGTCGCCATGGTGCTGGGTGCCAACAAGGTCGCCCACATGCTGGGCGAGCAGGGGGTGTACTCCAAGAAATGACGACTCTCCTGGAACTGGACAAGGACCCGTCGGAACCCGCCCCCGCCGATCCCCGCAAGGAATCCCCGCTCCAGCGGGCCCTGCGCATGGAGCCCCGCCCGGTATGGGAGGAGGAGCCGACCAAGGCAGGTCTCGCATTCAAGGGGCTCGGTCTCTTCGCGATCTGCGCGGTCGTGATCATCCCGCTCTGGGTGGTGCTCGTCACCAGCCTCTCCGACACCAGGGCGATCAACGACGCGGGCGGCCTGGTCGTCTGGCCGAAGAGCATCACCTTCGTCGCGTACAAGGAACTCCTCAGCGGCGGCGCCGTCACCAGGGCAGCGATGGTGAGCATCGGACTGACCGTCGTCGGCACGGCGTTCAGCATGGCGGTCTCGGTGCTCTGCGCGTACGGGCTGAGCCGGCGGGACTCCTACGGGCACCGTCCGCTGCTGATGATCCTGATGGCGACGATGTTCTTCGGCGCCGGACTCATCCCCACCTATCTGCTGGTCACGGGCATCGGTCTGAGCGACAGCTACTGGTCGATGATCCTGCCCAGCGCCATCAGCGTGTTCAATGTGCTGGTCCTGCGCGGCTTCTTCATGGACACCGCACCGGAGCTCATCGACGCGGCCCGTATCGACGGCGCCGGCGAATGGCGCATTCTGCTGCAGATCATCATGCCGCTGTCCCGTGCGGTGATCGCCGTGATCTCGCTGTTCTACGCGGTCGGCTACTGGAGCCAGTGGTTCAACGCGATGCTCTACATCCAGAACAGCGAGAAGTACCCGCTTCAGATGATCCTGCGCCAACTGGTCCTCCAGCACCAGGTGCCGCCGGGCGCCATGGGGGCGGCGGTGAGCAGCGGGCAGATCAACAGTCTCGCCGTGCAGATGGCGGTCATGGTGCTGGCGCTGGTCCCGGTCGCGGTGCTGTCGCCGTTCGTCCAGAAGCACTTCCAGAAAGGGATGCTGACGGGCGCCGTGAAGGGCTGACCCGAGATGCCCACCCCTGCCTGATTCGTCCTCCCCGCTCCCCTCACTGCTTCCGGAAGGTGTTCGCCATGCGCGCTTCGTCCGCGCCCACGCCCAGTCGTCGCACCGTGCTCGCGGGAGCGGCCGTCGCCGCCGCGGCCGTGGCCGTGCCGGTCGCGGCGCCTGCCGCTGCCGCCTCCGAACGCCATCGGGCAAAGGACGTCGAGCCGCACCGCTGGCGCACGGCGGCCATCGGCGGGACGGGCTTCGTCACCGGTCTGCTGTTTCACCCGGCCGTGCAAGGGCTGGCGTATGCGCGCACCGATATCGGCGGCGCGTACCGGTGGGACGATGTGCAGTCCCGCTGGACCGCGCTCACCGACCAGCTCGGCTGGGACGACTGGAATCTGCTCGGCATCGAGGCCCTGGCCATCGACCCGGCACACCCCGACCGTCTCTATCTGGCCTGCGGAACATATGCGCAGTCCTGGGCGAGCCCCGGTGCGGTGCTGCGCTCCGAGGACCGGGGTGCGACCTGGGCGCGTACGGACCTGGCGGTACGGCTCGGGGCGAACGAGGACGGCCGCGGTGCCGGTGAACGGCTGCTCGTCGACCCGCGCGACAGCGAGACGCTCTGGCTCGGTACCCGTCACGACGGTCTGCTGCGCTCCACCGACCGGGGCGTGACCTGGGCCCCGGTCGACTTCCCGGCCACCGCGTCGGCGGCCGGTCAGGGTGTCACGTTCCTCGTCGCCGCGGGCCGGACGGTGTACGCGGGCTGGGGCGACGGCGGCACGGCTCTCTACCGTACGACCGCTTCCGGAGGCTGGGAGACCGTGCCCGGTCAGCCGTCCGGAGACGTCGCGGCGTCGGGGGTGCCGATCCGGGCCGCGTACGACGCGAACTCCTCGACTCTGTACGTCACCTACGCGGATGCGCCGGGGCCCAACGGGCAGTCCGACGGGTCGGTCCACCGACTCGACACGCTGACGAACACCTGGCGCAATGTCACACCTGTCAGCCCCGAATCAGCCTCGGGCGACACCTTCGGCTACGGCGGGGTCGCCGTCGACGCGCGTCGCGCCGGCACGCTGGTCGTCACCACCAACAACCGCTGGTCGCAGATCGACACGGTGTTCCGCTCCACCGACGGCGGTGCGACCTGGAGCTCGCTCAAGGACGCTGCGGTCCTCGATGTGTCGGAGACCCCGTATCTGCGCTGGGGTGGGGACGCGGCCAAGTTCGGCTGGTGGATCCAGGCCGTCGCCGTCGACCCGTACGACTCGCTTCACATCATGTACGGGACGGGCGCGACGATCTTCGGAACCCGGGACCTGGTCCACTGGGCGCCTCAGATCCGTGGCCTGGAGGAGTCCGCGGTGAAGTTCCTGCTCGCCCCGGACCAGGGTGGTGCCCAGCTCCTCAGTGGGCTGGGCGACATCGGTGTGATGTACCACGACACCCTCGCCGCTTCCCCGGCACGCGGTATGGCGTCGAACCCGACCTTCGGTACGGCCACCGGTCTGGCCCTGGCCGCGCTCAAGCCTTCATACGTCGTACGCACCGGGTGGCCGTCCGGCTCGGCTGCGGCCGGCGCGTACTCCGACGACGGCGGCAGAAGCTGGCAGCCGTTCGCCGCCCAGCCGGACATCGCCGCCTCGGCGCCCGGACCGGTCGCGGTCGGGGCGGACGGGGCAACGCTGCTCTGGTCGTTCATCCACTGGGACGGCACGAAGTATCCGGCACACCGCTCGACGGACGGCGGTGCGACCTGGACCGAGGTCGCCACATTCCCCAAGGGCGGCACACCGGTTGCCGATCCGCTCGACGCCAGGCGCTTCTATGCGTACGACACGGACACCGGCGTCCTCTTCCGTTCCACGGACTCCGGGGCGACCTTCTACCAGGGCGCGACGGGGCTCCCCGCCGGTGACGTGCAGTTCCGGATCGCCGCCGCTCCCGGCCGTAGCGGTGACCTGTGGCTGTCCGCCAAGGACCACGGACTGTTCCGGTCGACGGACGGCGGCGCGGCCTTCGCCCACGTGGCCGGCTGCCAGGCCTCGCACGCACTGGGCTTCGGCAGGGCGGCCCCGGCAAGGAGGAAAAGGCGTCCTGGGCAACGATCCGGCACGACCGGCTATCCGGCGATCTTCCAGACCGGGCGGGTCTCCGCAACCTTCGACGGTGTGGCGGTGCTGCGCTCCGACGACGAGGGCGCCACCTGGATCCGGATCAACGACGACAGGCACCAGTGGGGCTGGACCGGTGAGGTCATCACCGGTGACGCCCGAATCCACGGCCGTGTCTATCTGGGCACCAACGGCCGTGGCATCCAGTACGCGGATCCGGAATGAGGAGCGAGAAGTCGATGCCGTCCTTGCGCGACGCAGCCCGTGGCCGCATCCTCTTCGGCGGCGACTACAACCCCGAGCAGTGGCCGGAAGAGGTGTGGGAGGACGACGTACGGCTGATGAAGGAGGCCGGGGTCAACTCCGTCACCCTCGGGGTGTTCTCCTGGGCGAAGATCGAACCACGCCCAGGAGCAAGGGAGTTCGACTGGCTGGACCGGCTCATGGATCTGCTGCACGCCCATGACGTAGGCGTCGTGCTCGCCACTCCGACCGCGTCCCCACCGCCGTGGATGGGTGCGCAGCACCCGGAGACCCTGCCGCGCTCCGAAGACGGCTCGGTCGTCTGGTACGGATCGAGGCAGCAGTTCTGTGCCAGTTCACCCGTCTACCGGCGGTATGCCGCCGCACTCACCGAGGACCTGGCAGCGCGGTACGCGAACCATCCGGCGCTCACGGTGTGGCACATCAACAACGAGTACTGCACGCACTGTTGGTGCGACGAGACGGCTGCCCATTTCCGTCGGTGGCTGCAGAACCGGTACGGAACGGTCGAGGCGCTCAACGAGGCGTGGGGCACGGCGTTCTGGAGTCAGCGCTACGACACCTGGTCGGAGATTCTGCCGCCCCGCAAGGCGCAGTACATGAAGAACCCCACGCAGGTGCTGGACTTCAAGCGGTTCACGTCCGACGCACTGCTGGAGTGCTATGTGACAGAGCGCGACATCGTCGCCCGGCACAGCCCGGACATCCCGGTGACCACCAACTTCATGCCGTTGTGGTCGGGGCAGGACGCCTGGGCGTGGTCGGCACAGGAGGACATCGTCTCCGTGGACATCTACCCGGACCCGAAGGACCCGCTGGGCGGCCAGTACAACGCGATGCTCGCCGATATGACGCGTTCGCAGGCCGCAGGTCCATGGATGCTGATGGAGCAGGCCGCGGGACCGGTCAACTGGCGCGGCGTCAACCATCCCAAGCCGGCCGGTCTGAACCGGCTCTGGTCGCTTCAGTCGGTGGCGCGTGGCGCCGATGCGGTCTGCTACTTCCAGTGGCGGCAGTCCCGGCAGGGCTCGGAGAAGTTCCACTCCGGGATGCTCACACACGCGGGTGAGCAGGGCCGCACGTTCCGGGAGGTCAAGGGGCTCGGTGCGGAACTGGCCACGATCGGCGCGGCGGTCAGTGGTACGGATGTGCCCGCCGATGTGGCGATCCTGCACGACTGGGATGCGTGGTGGGCCGGTGCGCAGGAGGGACGCCCGTCCGCGCTCCTCGACTACACCGAGGTGGTCCGGAGCTGGCACCGGGCTCTCTGGGAAACCGGCATCAGCACGGAATTCGCCCGCCCGGAAGCCGACTTGGGCCGGTTCAAGGCGGTGGCCGTACCGCAGCTGTATCTGCTCACCGATGCCGCGATCGACAACCTCGTCGGTTATGTACGGGGCGGTGGGACGCTGGTCTGCGGCTTCTTCAGCGGGGTCGCTGACGCCGACGACCGGATCAGGCCGGGCGGCATGGATGTGCGGCTGCGTGAGCTGTTCGGCATTCGTACGCTCCACGAGTGGTGGCCGCTCGACACGGACACGACGGTGGAGTGCGACGGATTCCGCGCCGGACTCTGGTCGGAGGAGCTGGAGCCGGAGCGGGGCACACAGGTGGTGTCCGCATACCGCGACGGCGAGCTCGCCGGGCTGCCCGCGGTGCTGCGCAAGGGCCGGGCCTGGTACGTATCGACCCTGCCGGAGCCGGAGGCGCTGCGCACCCTGCTCGGCCGGGTGGCCGAGGAGGCGGGCGCGCGTCCGGTGCTGGCCGGACTGCCTGCAGATGTGGAGGCGGTCCGACGGGGCGAGTTGCTCTTCCTCCTGCATCACGGGCGGTCCACGGTCACCGTTTCCGTTCCCGGTGAGCAAGTGGATCTGCTGACCGGCAGGGTGGTGGCCGGCAGTGTGGCGCTGGGCCGCTACGGCGCGGCCGTGCTGCGAAGCCGCGCCGCGCGATGAGCACCGGCAAGCGCTCCCGTGGTTCGCACGCCTGGACGGTCTACAAGGGGGACAACGGGTCCAACCAGGTCTTCTCGTTCCTGCGCACCTCGGACTCCACATCGGGCACGGTGGACATCCTGCCGATCCTGAAGTGGATCAAGGACACCAAGGGCTGGTGGGGCAACGAGACCATCGGTGACGTCCAGTTCGGCTACGAGATCACGTCGTCGCCCGGCGGCCTGGACTTCACGACGAACGGATTCAGCGTCTCGTCCGGCTGACCCGCCCGGAGCCGGCAGGGGCCGGCCCCCGCGCAGGAGCCGGCCCCCCGCGCGGGGGCCGGCTCGTGCGCACCACAGTCAGCCGACGGGTGCCGGCCCGCTGCTCTCCCGAACCGTCAACTCCGGGGCCAGCAGCTCCACTTCATCCGTTCCCCGCCCGCCCAGCTTCGCGACGACCTGCTCAACGGCGCGCCGCCCCATCTCCTGTGCCGGAATGGCGACCGAGGTGAGGCGGACCGATGCCTGCGCTGCCACCTGCTCGGGGCAGATGGCGACCACCGACACATCCTCCGGCACGGCCCGTCCCTGCTGACGCAGCAGATTGAGCAGTGGTTCCACGGCGGACTCGTTCTGCACGATGAACCCCGTGGTGCCCGGCCGCTCGTCGAAGATCCGGGCCAGGGTCTGGGCCATCGCCGCGTACCCGCCCTCGCAGGGCCGGTGCAGCACCCGCACACCGGCCTCCTGCGCCCTGGCGCGCACACCGTCCACGGTCCGCTCGGCGAACCCGGTGTGGCGCTCGTAGACGGCGGCCGCCTCGCCGATCACCGCGATCTCACGATGCCCGAGTGCGGCAAGGTGCTCCACACACAGCGCCCCGGTCGCCTCGAAGTCGAGGTCCACACAGGTGAGCCCGTCCGTTTCGGCGGGCAGCCCGATGAGCACTGCGGCCCGGTCGGTCTCACGCAGCAACGGGAGCCGCTCGTCGTGCAGTTCCACGTCCATCAGGATCATGGCGTCGGCGAGCGAGCTGCCGGCGATCCGCCGCACTGCGGCCGGCCCTTCCTCTCCTGTGAGCAGCAGGACGTCGTAGCCGTGCGTGCGAGCGGTGGTGGCGACCGCGATGGCGATCTCCATCATCACGGGCACATACATGTCGGTGCGCAGCGGCACCATGAGCGCGATGATGTTCGACCGGCTGCTCGCGAGCGCCCGCGCACCGGCATTGGGGTGATATCCGAGCTGCTGGATGCTCTGCTCCACCCGCTCCCGGGTGGACACCGAGATGGACCGCTTCCCGCTGAGGACATAGCTCACCGTACTCGCGGAGACTCCGGCATGCTGGGCGACCTCGGCAAGGGTGACCATTCAGGGCTCTCCATCACGGGACGACTTCGGGTACCGGGACACACGCCGACACGTACCGACCGGTTGGGCGAAGCGCTTCGAATTCGACCGGTTCAGTCTGTGACATGCGCAGATGGTTCCGAGCCTAAACCCGCCCGCACGAGCTGTCCAGAGAACTGTCGAAGCGCTTCGACACCGTTTTGCCGGTCACGCTGTCCACCCTGCACCGCGGCAGGACCGGGCCGGGACCGGTACGTCCACGATAGGCGGACGGGTCGGCTACAGCCCGTACGTCGTGCCGCCAATGGTCCGCCGCGGGTCGGGCGCCCGGGTCGCGCACAGCGGGCCGCCCTCGAAGCCGGCATTGACCAGTGCCGTTGCCCGGCCCCCGGAGTCCACCAGTTTCAGGGCATGCCACCGCGGCAGCCAGAACACTCGGCCGCGGTGCGCGGCGAGCAGTTCCCGGAGGAGTCCCGGCGCGTGTGTCCACACCTTCGGCAGGTCTTCGGCGAGGTCGAAGGTGGGGCGCAGCCCGATCCACCCGTCGGCACCGACATCACCCGAGGTGAGCAGGAGTTCCACGGCCCGGCCGGGCTCCTGGTGGCACTTCTTGGCGTGAATCCAGTGGACGTGGTGGCCGGGTCCATGGCTGGGGCAGTCGTCGTTCTCGATGAGATGGGGGAGCATGGTCGTTCGCCTTCCTGGGATCATGGACCCCAGGTGCTCTGCCCCGATGGTCCGCTGTTCCCCATGCGCCGAGCACGGGGCGGGTCGTCACCCGGAGCACCCGCAGCGGAGCGGGGTGCCGTCCAGTTAGCCGGGGCTGTGCACTGGAACTCATGACCTGCGATAACTGTATCCCACGGGCGGCGGTGGGCCGACGGGTGGTCAGACGCCCGGGACCGGTCAAGAGGGCGGGGGCATGAACACCTGCCCCCGCCCCACGGTCAGCCTGCCATCAGGGCCGGATCGCTCGTACCCGCCTCGCCCGTCTCGACGTGTCCGGCAAAGCGGCGCAGGAACGTGGTGTCCGTGTCGGAGACCACCGAGATGTCGTACCAGCGGCTGCTCCCCCGCAGGTCCACCGAGTGGTTCACGGTCGTGCCCGCGCGCACCGTGAACGTCTGGGCAGTGCCGCCGTATGCATCTTTCACCGTCAAATGAACGTCACCGGACCCCGTATGAGTCATCGTCAGATCGAGCTGCCCATTGGTGGCGTTGTGGCGGGCGGTCACCTCGGGCCCTGCCGCCTTGCCCGGCCCCTTGAAGGTACGCAGGAAGCCGTTCGGACCGTGCACGCTGAGGCTGGTCACCCCGTTCGAGTAGACCGTGTTCCAGGTGTCGGAGAGCGACTTGCCGGCCTCGGTGGTGTACGTCCACGGTCCGTCGGTACGGTTCGCGGACGTGACCAGGAAGTGTGCTCCGGCCGCGGCGCCGCCGCTGAAGGTGAGGCCGTATTTTCCGGTCGCCGGATTCGCCGAACCGTCCACGAACGGCGCGTACGGCAGCGGCCGGGTGGGCCGGGAGCCCGGTTCCTGTTTGGGAACGCTGCCGACGGCGGGCGGCACGGGCACATAGTCGGGATGCCGGTTGCGGTCCGGCGGCAGGTACCCGGCAGTGGAGGGCAGGGCGACGGGAGCGGTGTCCGTACGGCGGAAGTCGAACGCGGAGGTGAGGTCGCCGCAGATGGCGCGCCGCCAGGGTGAGATGTTCGGTTCCTTCACCCCGAAGCGACGTTCCATGAACCGGATGATCGAGGTGTGGTCGAACACCTCGGAGCAGGAGAACCCTCCGGTGCTCCACGGCGAGACGACGAGCATCGGCACGCGTTGCCCCAGACCGTACGGACCAGCGGCGTAACCTCCGTTGCCCGCGAAATAGTCGGCGGAGGTCGCCACGGTGGACAGCCCCTGTGCGGCCCCGGACGGCGGGTACGGCGGCACGATGTGGTCGAAGAAGCCGTCGTTCTCGTCGTACGTGATGAACAGTGCGGTCCTGCCCCACACCTCCGGGTTGGACGTCAGCGCGTCCAGCACCTGTGCGATGTACCAGGCACCGTAATTCGCGGGCCAGTTGGGGTGTTCGGTGAAGGCTTCCGGGGCGGCGATCCAGGAGACCTTCGGCAGGGTGCCGGCCTTCACATCGGCCTTGAGCATGTCGAAGAGCCCGTCGCCGTTCTTGGCGTCAGTACCGGTGCGAGCCTTGTCGTAGAGCGGATCGCCGGGCTTGGCATTGCGGTAGTTGTTGAAGTAGAGCAGCGAGTTGTCGCCGTAGTTCCCGCGGTAGGCGTCGCTGATCCACCCCCAGGACCCTGCGGCGTCGAGCCCGTCGCCGATGTCCTGATAGATCTTCCAGGACACCCCGGCCTTCTCCAGTCGTTCGGGGTACGTCGTCCACCCGTACCCCGCCTCGTCGTTCCCGAGCACGGGGCCGCCGCCGGTGCCGTCGTTTCCGGTGTATCCCGTCCACATGTAGTAGCGGTTCGGATCCGTCGAGCCGATGAAGGAGCAGTGGTACGCGTCGCAGACGGTGAACGCGTCGGCGAGGGCGTAGTGGAACGGTATGTCCTCGCGGGTGAGGTAGGCCATCGTCGTCGCCGACTTGGCGGGCACCCACTGGTCGTACGCGCCCTTGTTGAACGCCCGGTGGCCGCCCGCCCAGTCGTGGTTGAGGTCCTGGATGAACTGGAGTCCGAGGTTGTCGGCCGTCGGCCGGAACGGCAGCACTTCCTTGGTGCCGGAGGCCTGGTGCCACACCGGTTTGCCGCTGGGCAATGTCACCGGACGTGGGTCACCGAAGCCGCGTACACCCTTGAGTGTGCCGAAGTAGTGGTCGAACGAGCGGTTCTCCTGCATCAGCACGACGATGTGCTCGACGTCCTCAAGGGTGCCGGTGGCGCCCTTCGCCGGGAGGGATGCAGCGCGGGCGATGCTGTTCGACAGCATGGTGAAGGCGGCTGTGCCTCCGGCGAGTTGCATGAAACGGCGACGGTCGAGTTCAGCCATGGGTAAGGACCTCTGTGGGGTGAGGAGGCGTGGGGGCGAAAGCGACTGGAGTGTTCCAGAGTCCCCGGGGGTGGCGAAAGACCGTCGCGGTGTGGACACGGTGGCGATCCGCCGAACAGCAGTCGGCGGGCCGGTTCGTGACCGGTCCGGCGGGCACGAGCCCGCAGGGGCGAGGCATCGGCGCGAAGCCCGGACATGACATACCGATGTGAAGCACTGACCCGGAACGTTGACATGCACCGGCCGTACGGTGAATTCTGATGCGCGAATCTCCAATGTTCCAAGCATGTCTGCGCAGACATCACCTACTTCGTTGTTCGGTACGAACGGAGAACACTCCTTGCGGATCCTTCAGAACCGTCCCAGCCAGGCGGCGGTCGGCTCGCTGTCGGTGATCGTCCTCGCGCTCACCGCCCTGACCGTCCCGGCCACGCAGGCACAGGCCGCGGCAACCCCGTCGGGCACCCTCGACAGCGCCACGAAGAATGTGACATGGCAGAGCCCGGTCTACGCCAAGGGCACCGTCGACTCACCTTCCAAGTGCGGTACGGCCGCCGACGACCCGGACAACGCCGTCTGCGCCCGCTTCGATCTGACCGTGAACCCACCCGCGGGCCAGTGGGACGACAATCCCGAGGGCGGCGTCCCCGTCTCCATCCAGTGGGAGACGCCCACCGACGACTTCGACATGTACATCTATGACTCGGCCAATAAGCAGGTGGCGTCCAGCGCGGGCACAGCCGACCCCGAGTCCACGGTCATCCCGAAGGCATCCGGCACGTACCACGTGGTCGTGGTCCCCTACGACGTGCACAACAATTCCTTCAGCGGAAAGGCATACCTCCCCGAGGCCACCGACGCCGGAGACCTCACCGGTTTCAGCGGCTCGCACGGTACGTACGAGATGGAGGCCGGTGCGCTCAAGGCCCGCGCCGAGTTCTTCACCGACGACACACTGCGGCTGCAGGCATCCCCGGACGGCGTCCTCGCCGACCCGAAGGACAGCCACATGATCCGGCAGCAGCCCACGGCCCAACGGCACACCAAATCCTTCGACGCGGGGACCTACTACGGCATCCGCTCCAAGGACGTGGTGATGCGCGTCTACAAGAAGCCGCTGCGCTTCGGCCTCTACAAGGCCGACAACCGCACGGTCATCTGGCAGGAGGCCGACCCGCTGCGCTGGACCGGCGGCGGCATGCGACAGAGCCTGAAGCGCGGCACCGATGAACAGTTCTTCGGCGGTGGTGAGCAGAACGGCAGCTTCTCGCACCGCGATCAGGTGATGAATGTCGGCAACAACACCAACTGGAACGAGGGCGGTTACAACAACTCCCAGCCGTTCTACATCTCCACCGCCGGCTACGGCGTCTTCCGCAACACGATGACCCCCGGCATCTACGACTTCAACTCACCGGTACGGACCGGCCAGCAGGAACGGCGGCTGGACGCCTACTATTTCACTGGTGACACCAAGTCGGTCATCGGCAAGTACACCTCCCTGGTGGGCAAGCCGTTCATGCCACCGGTGTACGGGCTCGAGCCCGGCTCCGCCGACTGCTACCTCCACAACGCCAACCGGGGCGAGCGCCACACCCTGGACGCGCTGAAGGTCTCCGACAGCTACGTACAGAACGGGATGCCGCTCGGCTGGATGCTCGTCAACGACGGCTACGGCTGCGGTTACGAGAACCTCTCCCAGACGGGTGTGGGCCTCGACAAGAACCATGCCCAGCTCGGCCTCTGGACGCAGAACGGTCTGCCCGACCAGGCCGAGGAGGCCAAGGCCGGCGTCCGCGTCCGCAAGCTGGATGTCGCCTGGGTCGGCGGCGGCTACGGCTTCGCCCTGGACGCCTGCGACCAGGCCAAGGCCGGCATCGAGGACAACAGCGACGCCCGCGGCTTCGTCTGGCTGCCCGTCTCCTGGGCCGGCGCACAGCGCTGCGGTGTGCTGTGGAGCGGTGACCAGAGCCTGTCCTGGGACTACATCCGCTGGCAGATACCGACATACGCCGGTGCGACCATGTCCGGCATCGCGTACAACACGGGTGACGTCGGCAGCATCTACCGGCACGACCCCGAGATGTACACCCGTGACCTGCAGTGGAAGGCATTCCTCCCGGCCATCATGACCATGGACGGCTGGGCGAGCGACATCACCACCAAGAAGCCGCACGACCAGCAGCCGTGGCTGGACGGCGAGCCGTACACCTCCATCAACCGCAAGTACCTGCAGCTGAAGGAGCGGCTGCTGCCGTACATGTACACCCTGTCGAAGGAAGCCACGAAGACCGGCGTCGGGCCGGTCCGGCCGCTCTCGCTGGAGTACCCCGACGACCCGGCGGCACTGGGACCGAACGCGAAGTACGAGTTCCTGGCCGGACCGGACTTTCTGGTCGCGCCGGTGTACAGCGACACGGACGTCCGTGACGGCATCTACCTGCCGAAGGGCACCTGGACCGACTACTGGACGGGCAAGACCTACCAGGGCCCGACCACGGTCAACGGTTACAAGGCACCGCTCGACACCCTGCCGCTGTTCGTCAAGAGCGGATCGATCGTGCCGATGTGGCCCAAGGGCACGCTCTCCTGGGAATCACGGGACAAGACCCAACTCGACTACGACATCTACCCGCAGGGCACCACGGAATACACGCTCTACGAGGACGACGGCGTGACGAGGAAGTTCACGGAAGGCGCCTCGGCCACCCAGCACGTACAGGTCCAGGCACCCACCCACGGCAAGGCCGGCCGGACCACCATCAGGATCGGTGCGAGCGTGGGCAGTTACGAGGGCAAGCCGTCAGCCCGCTCGTACCATGTCACCGTGCACGGCAATAACGCCCCGTCGCAGGTCGTCATGGACCACAGCCGCCTGCACCGGCTGAACTCGGCGACGGAGCTCGCCGCAGCCGAGTCCGGCTGGTTCACCGACCCCGCGACCGGGATCACGGAGATCAAGACGCCGTCCGTCTCCACGGGTCGCGGCTTCACGGTGGAGCTGCAGAAGTAGCGAGTCCTGCCGGCCGGCAGAACCGTGTCAGGGGCCGTTCACGGACGGCCCCTGACGCCTGTCCCCGTCCTGCAACTCGCGGGCGACCGCACCTTGGATCGGTCCGCGTCACGATGCATCACGTGCGGGACGGCGACAGCGACCGCACGTCACTCCTTGACGCCGATTCCACCGAAGGCATCGACATCGGCGGGCACGCTCGCACTGTCGGCGTCGGGCCGCCACTCACTGAGCCGGACGAAGCCGGGGTCGAGGATCCGCAGCCCGTCGAAGAGCGTAACGATCTCGCTCGGCTCGCGGACGTAATACGGCACTGCGCCACTCTCGATGTATGCCTTCTCCGCGGCGATCATGCCCTCGCTGGTACGCGTGCCGTCGTACACCACGAGGTGGCTGCCGGACGGCAGGCCCGCCATCAGCCGTCCCACCACCTCACGGGCCCTCGAGAAGTCGCCCGCGTGACCGAGTATGCCGAGCAGCATCAGGGCCACGGGCCGGTCGAAGTCGAGGGTCTTCGCGGCCTCGGCAAGGATGACGTCCGCCTCGTAGAAGTCGGCATCGATGTAGTTCGTGACCCCCTCGGGTGAGCTGGTGAGCAGCGCACGGGCGTGCGCCAGCACGAGCGGGTCGTTGTCCACGTACACGATGCGCGACTCGGGGGCGATGCCCTGGGCCACCTGGTGGGTGTTGTCGGCAGTGGGCAGGCCGGTCCCGATGTCCAGGAACTGCCGGACACCCCGGTCCTCCACCAGGTGACTCACCGAGCGGCGCAGGAACTGTCGCCCCGCTACCGCCACGTCGACAAGGCCCGGGAAGAACGTCTTGATCTGGTCGCCGATCTCGCGGTCGACCTCGTAGTTGTCCTTGCCGCCGACAAAGTAGTTCCAGAAGCGGGCGGAGTGCGGCCTGGTGGTGTCGATCCGGTCCGACACCGGCGTGGCGGGCCCCCAGGTGGACGGCTGCTGCTGCTCACTCATGAAGACCTCCGGACGCGAAAGTGATCAAGCTCCGGCCTCAATCTACCTGGGCGTCACCAGAGTTATGGCCGGTACACGCGAACGGCAGGTCTCGCACCACCGATCGGGCCGACTCCCCCATCTCGGCGAGCAGCGCACCTGCTGCCCGCGGGTCCGGCCGTCGGCCGACGTGCGTCCTTTCACCCGGAGTTGTAGCCCCAGCGGGCCCTGCCGTCCTTGCCCATGAAGCACTTCGCGGGCCGTCCGTCGACAGTCGTCGCGGTGGCACCCACGGGAGAGCAGTACTGCCCGAACCGGGCGCCGCCCTGGCTGCCGGTGCTGCCGCCCGAACTGCCGGAAGTGCCGCCGGTGGTGGCGCCACCACCGGTGGTGCCTCCGCCGCTGGACGAGCTCCCACCGGTACTCGCCCCGCCGGTGCCGCCGCCGGTGGTGCCACCGCCCGAAGCAGTGCCGTACGAGGGCTGGGGGCGCGGCTTCGGCTCAGGCTTGGGCTTCGGCTCAGGCTTGGGCTTGGGTTTCGGCGTCGGCGTCGGGCTGGGTGCGGTGCAGGGGTCGCCGGGACCGATCAGCCACAGTTTGGCCTGCCTCCAAGTCGAGACCTCGGTGCCGGGTTCCGGCTGTTGCCGACACACCTTCCAGTCGGCCAGGTCACGCGACGCTTCGTTCAGGTACTTGCCTGTGTGCGCGTGGAAGTACACCGCGCCGTCGAGACCGAGGTCGCCGAGGGTACCCGAGGCGTCGTCGAACCGTTCGCCGATGAGGTCCGGCATGACGATCCGGCGGGCGCCGAGCAGCCACGTCGGGCACTCCTCCCGCTCCGGGACCGCGTACAGCGTCAGCGTCCTGGCGGACGGGCGGACCGTCTCACCGCGGGTGGGCGTCTGGAAACAGACCCGCCAGCCCGGCTCGGTGCTCGTCACCGGTCGATGGGCGGAGGAGGCATCAGCTGCCGACACCCCCAGCCACGAATGGGTACCCGCCTCCGCCATGGCTACCGAGAGAGAGGACCCGTTGAAATCGGGGACGGCCAGGGTGCGGTCCGCACGAACCTGCCCCACGGCCTCCTCCCCGCTGGGGTCCGACCCCAGGCCGCTGAAGAACATGACGACCACGCCCACGGACATCAGGACGGGATGTCGGCGTACCCAGGTGAAGAACCGCATCCCGCGACCGGGGCGCAGGGGAGATTCGGGAGGCAGGAACTCCCCCGCCGATCCGAGGAGCTCCCCCTTCGGGTCGAGTTTCGAGCCGTGCAGCTTGTGCGGTTTCCCGGCGACAAGGATCTCGACGGAGCCGAACATGCCGTACGTACCGCGGAGGATCCTGAGCGGCTCGGGCACACGGGTCGCCTTGGGCGACAGGAAATTCCGGAGAAGGATGAGGCCTTTCCCGGTCAGCGCGGCATAACCCCAACCGTCGTGGTAGATGGCCCGGACGACTTCGTCGGGTTCCAGCTCCTCCAGGAGCACCTTCTTGCAGTTCTCGGAAAGGGAGATGGTCTCGCCGGCTACGGCCGCTGCAATGCGTGAGTCCCCGGCCGGCGGCTCGGGCACGAGTTTCCCGGTGCGCAGGAGCAGATCGCCGGACGCGTCGATCCGCGAGCCCCACAGACTTATTCGCCGCCCGTTTACAGACACGTCCACGCGCCGCGGGGAGCTGTACGCGGGGCGCAGTATCGCCAAAGGCCTCGAAACGCGCACCGGAGCATCCCCGCCCAGAAGGATGAGGGCGTCCTCAGTGAGCGCGGCGTGCCCTGCTCCCTGGTGATACAGGGCCAGCACCGACTCCTCGGCCCGGAGAGCACGGAGCAGAGCCTCCGCTCCACGGGTCGGGAGCCCAACGGCCTCATGGGCCACCACCTGCACGGTGCGTGAGTCGTTTCGCAGGAGGCGCTGCGCGGCAGTTTCGGACATGCTGGGATATTAACGACTGCAGTTCGGGTCTCGGACACCAGTACGGGGTCGCCGCACTCCTGTGACCTGGTCCGATGCCACAGGCTCCCGCAGAACCGCGTACTCGGTCGCCGGCTCCGCCGTGACGAGGGCGGCGGCATGGGACTCTCGGTGCCGTACGGGAGTCGCCAGGAAGCCAGTTGCCAGGGACCCCGCAGGGAATTCCCCTAGGGAAGTCGGGGACAAAACCGGTCGCTCGGACGACGCCGGCTCCGTAGGTTCTGCGGTGGAATCGAATCACCGCTCCACACACCAGCCCACGGAGGCTCTCCAGTGACCGCCCCATCGCGCAGGCAGACGCGCACCCTTCGCCCGCTCGTCGCGGCCTTTGTGCGGTTCGTCGTGTGTGGTGGCGGTGTCGGGCTGGCGTCGAGCGGGGCGCTCGTACTGCTCAGCGACCGGATACCGATGGCTGTCGCCAACGCGCTGGTCACCGTCGTTTCCACGGTGATCGCGACCGAGTTGCACGGGCGGGTCTCCTTCCGGAGCGATCGGAAGGGGTGGGGGGTCCATCTTCAGTCCGGGGTGACGGTCGCCGTGAGCTATGCGTTCACGACGGGGGCGCTGCTCTGTCTGTACGCCGTGCGGCCCGAGCCCTCGGCCCTGGTCGAGCAGACGGTCTATTTGTCGGCGTCCGCTCTGGCGGGGATCGGACGGTTCGCGCTGCTGCGGGTCGTCGTCTTCGGCGACCGGAGGCCGACCCTGTCGCGCGATGACTCGCTGAGCAAGGCCGCGGTGACGATGGCTGCGTGAGGGGTGGCGCCCGGGGCGTCCGTCGGATGCGCGTCGCTCCGTCGCCCGCTGTCAGCTCTGCTCCGCCCCCTTGGTCGGCGCGGTGGTCGCGCTGGTTGACTATCGTGGCCGGTCGCGTGGGCGGCGTGGGTCCCACGGGTGGGCCGGGGCGGATGAGGGACGTGCGGATGGCGAACGAGCGGGCCGGGTGGGTGCGGGTGCCGGTGGGGGACGATGCGGCGCGGTGGGCGACCCGGGGGAAGTGTCTGCGGGTCCTCGTCGTCGTGCACAACGTGACCGCCGCGACCCGGCTGCTCGATGTGCTGCCCCTGTTCGACGACGACTGGCGCATTCAGCTGCTGGTGACCTGTACGGGCTCGTCGGCGTTCGCGGCCGGTACTGCCGAGCTGCTGTCCGACACCGGGGTGCCGGTCCTGCCGTGGGAGCAGGCGGCCGAGACAGATGTGGACCTGGTCGTCTCCGCCAGTTTTGGTGGCCAACTGGACGTTTTTTCCGGGAGGTTGGCAATCCTGTCGCACGGTGTTGGATACACTAAGAGGCTGGCGACACCGGACACCGGACACCGGACACCGGACACCGGGTCGGGGGCGGGGGCGGGGGCGGCGGTGCCTGCGCCCGTTTTCGGACTTGCGCCGGAGTGGCTCCTGTCGCGGGGTGCTCCTGTCGCGGACGCACTCGTCCTCTCCCATCCCGAGCAGTACGAACGGTTGCGTATCGCCTGCCCCGAGGCGGCGCCGACAGCCGTGCTCGCCGGGGACCCCTGCTTCGACCGGATACTCGCCGCCCGTCCCTATCGCGAACGCTTCCGCCGTGCATTGGGTGTGCGACCTGGGCAGCAGCTGGTCCTGCTGAATTCGACCTGGAACTCCGAGTCGCTCTTCGGTGATGGCGGGGGCGGCGGTGACGTCGTGGCTGCGCTCCTGGACCGGGTCTCTGCCGAGTTCCCCGTGGACGAGTACCGGTTCGCCGCCGTACTGCACCCGAACATCTGGCACGGCCACGGACCCGGTCAGATCCGCGCCTGGCTCGATCGTGCGCGGCGCGGCGGGCTTGCGCTGATCGATCCGCTGAAGGGTTGGCGGCAGGCTCTGCTGGCCGCCGATGCCGTGATCGGGGACCACGGTTCCGTCACCTACTACGCTGCCGCCCTCGGCATTCCTGTGCTCCTGGGTGCCGCGCCGCTCGACGTCCTCGATCCCGATGCGCCGATCTCCGCGTTCATGCGGGAGGCGCCGCGGCTCGATCCCGACGTATCGCTGTCGGCGCAGATCGAGAGACTCATCGGCCGTCACCGGCCGTTGTCGGGGCCCGCCGGGTTCACCACCTCCGTTCCGGGTGAATCAGCGGTCCGGTTGCGAAGGCTCTTCTACTCGATGATGGGTGCGCCGGAGCCCGGTTGGCCGGCTTCGCTGAAGCCTCTCCCGCTGCCCGATTACGAGGCCAGAACGGCCACCGTCCCCTTTCACGTACTGTCGCAGGTCCTCGGGCCGGGAGAGGTTGCGGTCAGTCGCCGGGCGGGCTCGCGGCCGGTGGTGGGTCCGGATCACGACGGGGAACTGCATGTCGCCGTGCATGAGGACACCCGTGACGTGGACCAGTTGGATCTGGCGGATGTCATCTTCCGGGACGGGGCACCTGACGACCCGCGCTTCGGCTCCCCGTCGGTCTGGACCGCCGAAGTGCTCCGGCGCCATCAGGGCTGTTCCCTTGCGGCCTATGTGACCGGGCCGTCCGCGTGTGTGGTCCGGGTGCGTGGCGAAGAACCGCTCCGGGTGGTGGCGGCGCCCGATGCCGATGCGGAAGGCGTGTCCGGTCCGGACCCCGCCGCGTACGCCTCTGCCCTGTACGCCTGGCTGGCCACCGGAGGCCCCGACGCGGCCGCAGCCGACAAGCGCCTCCCTCAAGCGATGGCCGACGGGCTCATCGTGCGGACAGGTACTCGGCTTCACCGCGTGCGGGTCGTTCCTCTGACACCCCCGGAATGACGGGGATGTCAGAGGCGGGAAGAGGGGCTACGGGGTGACACAGCGTTCTCTCATCCGTCGCAGATGCGACAGGTGGTACTCCGCACGCTGGCCGTCGAGCGTCGAGATCGCCTCGTCGATCAGCGGCAGTGCCGCATCGGTGTCCTCTTCGTCCAGCCACGTCTCGGCCAGATCGGTGAGTGTCCGGGCCGTGTTGTACGTATCGCCGCTCGCCCGGAAGTGGCGCAGTGCGGTCTCCAGCCTCTCGCGGGCCTCCCCGCCTTGGCCGAGCCCGCGCAGGGCTCGGCCGCGATGGCGTTCCAACAGGGCCTGGGCACGCGGCAGGTCGGCGGTTCCCTCGTCGTGTGCGCCCATCGTGTTCAAGATGCCGCCCGCTTCGTCGAAGCACTCGTACGCCTCCTGGTAGCGCCACTGACGCAGCCTGAGCAGTCCCAGGAACTCCACAGCCGAGGCGTGGCCTCGCTTGTGGGCGGCCGACTCCTCGGCCCGCGCAGCCGCCAGTGTCTCCGTCTCCGCCTCCTCCCAACGCCCCAACTCGGTGAGCGAGTGCGCCAGTTGAGCGTGGAGCGCTCCGGCGTCGAGGCTTCCCGGGAGATGGGCGTCGGCCAGACGCGCTCCGATGCGCAGCGCCGGCAGCAGCATCTCGTGGTGGCCCGCCTTGAGCTGCAGCGGCCACAGGGAGCGGCTCAGGCGCACGGCGGTGTCCGGGTCGCCGGACTCCTCGGCGCAGCGCACGGCCTCGACCAGATTGCCCAGCTCCGCGAGCAGTGCGCCGAGGGCGGCGCCCCGGTCCGCGTACCTCTGCCCGATCCGGTCCTCGGCGGGTGCCGGGACGCGCCAGCTCTCCGGGAGTGCCTGGTGAGCCGCCGATGTCGCCAGGTCCGCATAAGCGAGCAGCGTGCGGGTGAGAGCTGCGGAGCAGGCCGCGATTCCGTCCTCGCGGATCGCTGTCGCCTCGGCGTGTGCGCGGACCCCGGGGCGGTAGTGGTAGCGGCCGTTGTCCGTTCCGCTCCGGCTGCGTTCCAGGAGCATCCTGTCGGCGAGGTCCGCCAGGAGTTGTGCCGTGACCGCCGGGTCCTGGCCGGTGGCCAGTCCGGCCGTCGTGGCGTCGAAGGCGGGCCAGCTGCGCAGTGCCATCAGCCGGTACAGCTTGGCGGATTCCGGCGTCAGAAGCCGATAGTTGTCCTCCGCCGCCCCTTGTACCGGGTCGCTGTCCGGTGCGGCCTGACGCGGTGGAAGCGTGGGGGCGGAGAGCCGGTCCGCTGCGGCGCGCAGGGCGTACGGCGATCCGCCGCACCGTGCGAGCAGCGCAGGCAGCGTTGCGCGGGCTGCGGCGACGGTGGATTTGTCGGTGACATCGGTGAGCAGACGCACGGCGTCCCTGTCCGTGAGCGGACCGACGGGAACCCGTACGGCGTCGAGGCCGGGGAACGGGGTCCGGGCGACGACGATCGTGAACACCCCGGGCGCCGATGTGAGGAACGGCCTGACCTGCGCTGCGGAGTGCGCGTGATCGAGCACGACCAGGAGTTTGCGGTCCGCCGCGCAATGGCGGAAGAACTCACCGAGCCGGTCGGTTGCGGTCGGCATCTCTTCGTCCCGCACGCCCAGTTGGCGAAGCAGTGTGCGCAGTACGGTTCCGACGTCGCGTGCGCTCCCGGCGCCCCCGCCGCCGAGGTCGGCATAGATCTGGCCGTCCGGGAAGAGCCGGGTCGGCTGGGATCCGAAGTGCACGGCGAGCGTGCTGGATCCCATGCCGTCCGGGCCGTGCACCAGGGCGAGCCGGGGCCTTCCGTCCGCGCGGCGGGTTGCCTCTCGCCGGAGTCGCTTCATCGCTTCCTTGCGGTCCGTGAAGAACCTTATGGAGGCGGGGAGGTGTGACTGCGCGGCTCGGGCCGGAATCGGTCCTCCGTGCACTCTTGACGCGAACGAGCTCCAGGAGGCCGCGAGTTGCGGGTTCGTACGGATGTGCTCGTGGACCATGCGGGCCACGTCGTCCCGTTCCTCCGGGGCGACGGGCGCGGGGACCTCCCGGCCGACGATTCTGCGTACGACGCCGCCGGTCGACTCCCAGGCCCACTTGCCGGCTTCGTTGGCCATCCCCGAACCAACTGCGCCCAGCACCGCCGAAATCGCCGCCACCGAAGTGGGATCGAGCATGTCGCGCACTCCTCGTTCCCGGTGTTCCGCGCAGTACACCCTCCCCGGCACCGCCGCTGCCACCGTGCGGATCAACGTTAGCGTCAGACCGGTCGATATCCCTTGGACATGGCAATGATGATCGTCCCTGGCCCGACGCCGGAAGTCCGCCCGCCCCTCAGGGCGCCTTGAACAGCTCCGGGAAGCGGGGAGCGAGCCAGGGTTTGCGGCCCCAGGCGAGGACACGGCCGCGGGCCATGGCTCCCCAGGGGTTGCACCGGCCGAGCGCCATCAGGAGGAAGGTGACCGGCTCGATGAGGATGATGCAGTCCGGGCGGGTGGGCGGCTGCGCGGTGACGGATACGACGCCGTCGGTGAAGGTGACACCGAAGCGGGCGCCGCCCCACAGTCGGATCGTGTAGCGGGCGGTCAGCCGGGCGATCGCGGCGGCATCGGTCACCCGGGGCATCGCCGTGATGAGGAAGGGCAGCGACAACTCGACGCGCATGCGGTCGAGCATGTGCGGGCGGCCCAGTGCACGGGCGAGGTCGTAACCATGGCCGAGCATGTGTGTCAGCAGGTACGAACCCAGCACCGCCTTGCTCATCGGGCCCAACGGGGTGACCACGTTCTCGTCCGTCGTGCACCGGTCCACCGCCGTGAGGTACGCGTCCGCGTGCGTCACGATCATCTCGGCCAGCGGATCGGCGTCCCGCTCCCCGAATCCGGCGAGCGCGCGCTCATTCGCCGCGGCCAGACTCTGCGGCGTTCCGTCGCCGTAGCTGCGTTCCTGTCCGGCCGCGATGTCGGCCATCAGCTCGTTGGCCTGCGCCAGATGCGCTGCCGCCTGACCGAGGGTCCACTCCGAGCCGGGCACCGCGACGCCCGTGTCGGCAACCCCGCGCAGCGCCGCGGCGATCTCCTCGGCGGTGGCGCGTATCGCCTCGCCGAGCCCTTCGGGCAGCGTGCCTCGTACATCGTGTCCGGTCACTGATTCCACGCTTCTTCCCACCTCGACCGCGTCTTTGTACGCCGGATGCGCGCAGCCCGGCCGCGAACCTCGTCACGGATCTCCCACGGTGCCCGCGGTACAGAAGACCAGGTGGCGGGGCCTGCGACAAGAGCCGGAGCACCAGAATCAAAACCGTCGGCCTCCCCCGCGCCGAAGCGCGCGATCTGCGCGGGCCTGCTCGGTGGCGCGCAGTCCTACGACTGCCCGGCCCGCTCGTCCGCGCCGGCGAAAAGGGCGGAGCAGAGCAGAATGACGGCGCAGGCACCGGCCACCCGGGAGGCGATGGAACCGTCGCTGCCGGAATGCTGGTCGTACGCCGAGCCGACACCTGCCACCGCGAGCAGCCAGCCGGCCACGAGCCTCTTGGTTCCGGCGGGCATCGGCATGCCTGCCCCCGTGCGGCGTGCCAGTCGCCGACGGCGCACAAAGGCCGTGAGGAGGTAACCGATCATCGAGACGTGGCCCGCTTGCACCGCGTACCAGATCCATGGCGGTGCTGCGGCCTTGCTGACGCCTCCGCCGCCGACCGACAGCGAACCTGCGAAGAGCAGGACGGGGAACAGCCAGAACCAGCCGGGAGGCGCGGCGGGCGTTCCTGCGGCCGGGGGCGTCGTCGGTTCGGGGAGGCCGGCACCTGTTGCAGTCCGTGCCGCCGCAGGTTCCGGGGCCGCCACGCGCCGGCCGCCCTCGCCCACCGCGTAGCTCGTTGATCGTCTCGGGGCGGGAACAAGTCCCCTCAGTCTCAGTCCAAATCCGCCTGCTTCGCCCTCCAGATCACTTATCCGCTCCTCCAGGGATCGCACGGACTCCGCCATCGCATCGAACTCGGCACGACGCCGGGCGGCGGACGAATCCGCCGCGAGGGCCGCCCGCCCGATCTGATCGAGGGAGTGGTCCAGGGCGGTTCGCGCGGACTCCCGTGCCGCCTCGTCGCTCTTGAGTGCGTCCCTGTGCTGAGCTCGGAGTTCGGTGCGCCGTCGCTCGATCGTCTCGGCGAGCCTGTGGCGTTCGTCGGGCGGCATCCGGGTGGGGGCGCCCGCCTCCGCCCGGCGCAGACAGAAGTCGCGCCAGGCGATGAGCTCCTTCGCACGGTGTTCGCCGATGCCGTTGACGTGAACCTTGCCGCCGCTCGTTGTGTGGATCCAGTGGACGCTGGTGCCTCGGCCGCCCGGGGCCGGCCCGAGGCTGATCCGTCTGAAGTCGGCAGCCGTGCGTATGCCACGTGCGGCGAGGTCGTTGATGAGCACGGTGGCGAGGCCGTTGAGTTCCTTGGCGTTCAGGTACGACCTGCGCATCGCGGCATCGATGTGATCCCGGCGCAGGGTGGCGAGCGCCTGTTTCTCGGCGCGTTCGCGGTCGCCGTCCAGTCCGGCGAGCTGCCGCTCGGCTCGAGCCTGCGTACGCCGCATACCGGCTGCGGACCGGGCCACCGCCCGGTCGTGGATGCGTTGAGCCCTGGCCCGGTCGGTCTCGTCCCTGTTCACGCGCTTGTGCTCGGCGAGTTCGAACGGTTTGCGCGCCTTCAGCAGCGTCAACTGCGCCCGCAGCGACTCGCGCAGTTGCCGGCACTCGGCACGCAGGGCAGCGCGGTCGCCGACGGATGCGGGGGTGCCGGCGGTCAGCGGGGGCTCGGTGGGGTGCGGCATGGTCGTATCGCCAATGTGCGGGTCCCGCGCAGGGGGACGGTGGTTCCGGTGGCATGTGGGTCAAGCGGTCGGGGTGATTTGTCGCCCTGCCGACATCAACGGGCGCCCGCATCGGCGCGGCCGCTCACATGGAGAAAGTGTAAAGGCCGCTGCGGGCGGGGATTCGGAGGCCGCCTCCCTCCAGGGGCTTCCCTGCGCCTTCGCCTCCCCGGCCCGGTATCCGCGGGGGCAGGCCATGGGCCGGCGAACCGCTCCATGGCGCAACCCCGCGGTCCGGCACCACGAGGGCCCTGGGTGAACTCATCTACGATCGTCCACGTGTGCGCAAACGTCATAGTCGCCGAAGACGACGAGAAGCAGGCCGAACTCGTACGCCGCTATCTGGAGCACGAGGGCCACGCGGTCACGGTCGTCGGGGACGGCCTGGCGGCCCTCGCCGAGGTCCGGCACCGGGAGCCCGATCTGCTGGTGCTCGATGTGATGATGCCGCGGGCCGACGGTCTGGACGTGGTACGTGTGCTGCGCGCCGAGCACCGGGAGCTGCCGGTGCTGATGCTGACGGCCCGCAGCACGGAGGACGATCTGCTGCTGGGTCTGGATCTCGGTGCGGACGACTATGTGACGAAGCCGTACAGCCCGCGTGAGTTGATGGCGCGCGTGCGGACGCTGCTTCGTCGCACCCGGCGGGTTGCGCCAGGTACCGATCCCGCCGCGGATGAGGTACTGACGGTGGGTGCGCTCGTGGTCGATCCGGTCCGGCACGAGGTGTCGGTCGAGGGCCGGTTCGTGGAGTGCACGCCCGGTGAGTTCCGGATTCTCGCCGCCATGGCGGCCGGGCCCGAGCGGGTCTTCACCCGGCAGCGGCTCCTGGAGGAGCTGCACGGTTTCGACCGGTACATCAGCTTTCGCACCGTCGACGTGCACATCATGAACCTGCGCAAGAAGATCGAGCCGGCGCCGCGTAGGCCGACCCGGCTGCTCACCGTCTTCGGTGTCGGCTACAAGCTGACGGACCCGGCGAAGAATGCTTCGCGTGCGTCTTCGTAGCCGGGTGCGTGGTGCGCCCCTTCGACGTGAGCAGCGGGCGCGGCTGCCGCTGCGCAAGAGTCTGTTCGGCCGTCTTCTGGCGGTATCGGCGCTGGTGGCGGCGTGTTCCGTAGCCGCCACGGCCTGGCTTGCCGTACAGACCACCTCCGGCGCCATCAAGCAGGAACAGGGTCAGAACCTCACCGCGGACGCCCGGATCTACAACACCCTGCTCGGATACGCGGCGACCCACCCGACCTGGGACGGCGTCGACAGCACCGTGCGCGACCTGGCGCGGCAGTCCGGTCGGCGGATCGCCCTCACCACCGAGCAGCGCCGGCCACTCGCCGATTCCGCCACCCGGCAGTCCCCGCCCGCGCTGCCGCCCGAGGCATCGGCGATCGTGGATCCGCTGTCCGTGGACACCGCGCTGTCCCAGACGGTGGGCCGGGACGGCGTCACGGCCGACCGTGTCGACCCGCGCGCAGTCGGTCCGTTCCGGCTGCCCGCGGCCGAGCGTACGGCGTTGCAGCGTGCTGCCGACCGGAGTGTGGCATGCCTGAATCGGTCCGGGGTTGCGGCGGATGTGGTCCGGGGCCCGAGTGGGCGTCCGCGCATCGAGGTCGTGGGCAACGATCCCGACCGTGCCCAGGGCACCAGGTGCGCATCCGACGACCTGGACGAACCGACAACGACCGAGCGAAAGGCGCTGGGGGCGCTCAATCAGCTCGCCGACGCCTGCCTGAAACGTCAGGGCCGCACGGGCGTACAGCTCAATCTGGACCTCTCCTGGGACGACGGTTCCGGGCCGATGCCCAGCCCCGGCGCCTCCGCCCAGCCGCCCGCCCCCGTGCCGAGCGTCCGCACCGGCGACGACGACCGGGCCACCGCCTCCTGCGTGGGCACGGCCCGCCGTGAGCAGCTCAGTTCCTATGTCGCCTCGCCCGCGCTGCTGTTCATCGGTGACGAGGGCGGCACGACCGTGCCCGGCTTCGACCTCTCCCCGGCGAACACCGCGAAGATCGCGGGTGCCGCGGCGCTCGTCCTGGCGCTCACCGTCGGAGCCACCATGCTGGCCGGGGCCCGGCTCGTACGACCGCTGCACGCCCTCACCGGTGCGGCACAGCGGATGCGGGACGGGGAGGACTCCGCGCCGGTGCTGGTCACCGACGACAACGAGATCGGGCGGCTCGCCGCGGCCTTCAACGACATGTCGGCCCATCGCGCCCGCCTGGAAGGTCAGCGCAAGGACATGGTCAGCGACGTCGCCCACGAACTGCGCACCCCGCTGAGCAACATCCGCGGCTGGCTGGAGGCAGCGCAGGACGGTCTGGCGGAGCCCGACCCGGCGTTCATCTCCTCGCTCCACACGGAGGCCGTTCAACTGCAGCACATCATCGACGATCTCCAGGATCTGGCCGCGGCCGACGCGGGTGCGCTGCGGTTGCACCCCGAGCCGATACGCATCGAGGACGTTCTGGGCCAAGTCGCCGCGGCCCACCAGGGGTGGGCGGAAACGGCTGGAGTCACGTTGGCCGTCCTCACGGCGACGGCCGGCACTCCCGGTCCCGACCTGACGGCCGATCCGGTCCGGCTGCGTCAGGCCATCGGCAACCTGGTCTCCAACGCGGTGCGTCACACCCCGGCGGGTGGAAATGTCACATTGCATGCGTACGGGTCCGAGTGCGCAGACCAGGTCCTGGTGGACGTCGCCGATACGGGCAGCGGCATCTCGGCCGAGGATCTGCCCCATGTCTTCGACCGCTTCTGGCGCGCGGAGAAGTCCCGCAGCCGCCGCACCGGCGGCAGCGGGCTGGGCCTGGCGATCGTACGGAAACTCGTCGAGGCGCACGGCGGCTCGGTGAGTGCGGTGAGCGTCGAGGGGCAGGGTTCGGTGTTCACGCTCCGGCTGCCGGCGGATCCTGCGCAGACGGGGTCGGGTGAGTGGGGAGAGGCCGGTGGGTCGGGCGAGTCCCCAGAGGCCTCGACGGGCGTGTCGGGGAGCGCGGCAGGCGGCTGCGAGCGCGGGAGCGGCGCGGGCGGAACCGAGAGTGCCGTGGGCGGCCGTGGAAACGGTGCGGGCCAGGCCTGATGCGATGACCACAGCGATCTGACAGCTTCTTCATAACTTCACGCCAGCCTGTCGGCATGCCTTGCGCCCGGTGCGAACCGGCTTCCGGGCACCACCGAGGCCGATCTGGAATGGAGCCATGCCCATGCCCCACCGTCTGTCCCTGCGTACCGCCGTCCTTGCCGCTGTCGCGGCCGGCGCGGTACTCGTCCCGTCGACCGCGGCCTTCGCCGACAGCACACCCACACCGAAGCCGTCCGTCGAGCGGTCCGCCGCAGCCGCCCAGGCCGGTTCCACCACCGCGCCCACGCGGGGCTCGGAGCCGACGGTTGTGCCCCGTGGCGGTGTTGCCGCAGGCGACAGTCCCGCACCGGCCGTGGTCGAGGGTTCGGCCGCGGGCAAGCGTTCCGCTGCCGCCGCTCCGCGCGGTGGCGTCGCCGCGGGCGAGCGGCCGGCCGAGACCTCGGGCGACAGCACCACCGCCCTTGCCGGGTCGGCCGCAGCCGCCCTTCTGGTCGCGGGAGCGGGAACGGTCGTGCTGCGCCGCCGCTCCGCCGCACAGCAGGGCCGCTGAACTGCCGACGCGTCTGCCATGTCACGGCAACTGCCATGCACGGCAATCTGACCGCGCACGACGGCTGACCGCGCACAGCGGTTGACCTTCCCTCGTGGCGCCGCCCCGTCCCGGGCGGCGCCACTGCCCATCTCCGTCCCGTTCTGGAGCCCCCATGTCCCGTACAACCAAGTCGCTTTGGCATGTGACACTTCCGGTGCTCGCCTGTCTCGCTCTCACCGGCTGCTCCTCCGGCGCCGTGGATGCCTCGTCCGCCGCATCAGATGCCGCCGGCGGTTCATCCGGCGTCCCGGGCTCTCTCGACTCTCCGAAGGACACGGGGCCCGAGGGGACGCAGAAGCCCGACAAGTCCGGGAATCCGAAGTCCGCGGCTAGCCCCACCCATGTCAGCATCCCTGCGATCGGGGTGAACAGCTCGCTGATGCGGCTCGGTCTGAACGAGGACGGCACCGTCCAGGTCCCGCCCGCCGAGAAGGGCATGACGGTCGGCTGGTACACCGGTGGCGCCGTCCCCGGCGAGCGGGGCGCCGCGGTCCTCATCGGGCACAACGACACCCGCTTCGGGAAGGCCGTCTTCCACGATCTGAAGAAGATCGGCAAGGGTGCGGACATCGCGATCCGCAACGACCGGGGAGCGGAGATGCACTTCAGGGTCACCGGCACGGAGACCGTCAGCAAGAAGGCCTTCCCGACCAAGAGGGTCTACGGCGCCACCGACAAGCGCGTCCTGCGTCTCATCACCTGCGACGGCGCCTTCGACGCACAGGGCCACCCCGTCGACAACCTCATCGTGTACGCCGCCCGGAGCTGACGGCGACCGCGACCGCCTCCCCGCGCGCGCAGCCGACGGCCCGCGCACCTGTCCGGGAGAGCCCAGGCGTTGCCCCGTCCGGTCACACCGGACTGCCCCTGGATACCTGGACCAGTGCACGCCCACCGCGTATCCAGTAAGGGTTGGACGCCCACGCCGGAATGAGGGTCCCTTGCACGATCACGAGATCCACCGAACCACCAGAGCCGACAACGGGCGCATCACCTCCTTCAAGCCTGCGGCCACGCCACATGCGGTCCCTCTCGGCCTCCTCGCTCTTCAGGCCGGCGTCGGGAACGCCACCGTCGTCCAGATGCTCCGTCAGGCCGGCCATATCGCGGCGCAATCCGACCAGCACCAACACAGCCCCGACTGCGGCCACCAGGAAGTCCGAGCGACGGAACGACCCGCAGCGCAGCGCTCCGCGGTACACGAGGTCCTGCGCACCAGAGGCCGGCCGTTGGACAAGGCGACCCGCACCGACATGGAAACCCGACTCGACGCGGACTTCTCCGACGTCCGCATTCACAACGACAGCACGGCGAAGGCGTCCGCGGCCGAGATCGGCGCCCGCGCCTACACCTCCGGGAACCACATCGTCCTCGGCGACGGCGGCGGCACCAAGCACACCCTGGCCCACGAACTGACCCATGTCATTCAGCAGCGCCAAGGCACCGTCACCGGGACCGACAACGGTGCGGGTCTGAAGGTCTCCGACCCCTCCGACCGGTTTGAACGCGAGGCCGAAGCAAACGCCACACGACTGATGAGCGCCCCCAGCCCACAGGGTGGACGCCTGGACGACGGACAGAACCAGGCAGACCGAGCGGCCGAGAGCAGGGAACCCACCGTCCAACGAGCGATCGGACTGGAGATCGAGGTCGACCGTCCCGTCGTCCGGCACAACGGTGAGAACGTCATGAGTGGCAACAGCACCGGATTCACCATGGCGGAGAATCAGCAGCGCGGCATCAAGGTTGTCTCGGACGCACGCTGGCTCCCGGACAAATCGGGGCTCTACACGAATGCGGAAATCGTATCGGGGCCCGCCTCAGTACTGCCTGGCGAGGAGTTCCCTCCCCTCAGTGACACTCTCGGTCATCTTGAGGATGCTCACAGGAGGCTCTACGGCCCGACCGCGAACTCCCCGAATTCCGAGAAGCAGATGAAGGCTCTCTTTGCGGACGAGGGCTACGTCGCCAAAGAGGGGTTCAAGACGGCCAGAGTGGCACCAGAGAACCCTCACATGGAGCGCGGCGGGCGAGACGGTGGCGGGCTGTTCGTCCACCAGACCGTGGGAGTCCCCCTGCATGGCATGGCAGGGTTCTTCACCAAAGCACTCAACGAACCCGACGGTAAAACCAACTCGGGGAACAAGATCCGCGCCACGAAGAACCATTCGGAGAGGCACCTCGCCAAGTCAGTCGAATTCGGTTCGGCTCTGGCCGAAACGTACGCGACCAGCATGTTCGCGGATGATCAGACGATGCACTTGGATCGCGAGGAGTTGCGCGGGTTCGGCGCCTTGTTCTACACCCAGGTGGCCGCCTTGGCCGACAAGGGACGCAAGGACAGCCCCGAACTCTCCGCCAACCAGATAAAGAACAAGACCGCCGCACTGTCCCGCGTCGGTCTCGAATCGGTACGGCACACTCTGTCCGGAAGCGCTCAAGAATACCTGCAGGCGAACTCCGGAGAAATCAATCAGGTTTTCTGGAGACACTATGGAGAAGTCAACCCGATGAAGAGAGGCGAGCACATAGACGCCAAGGACGCGAAGATCTTGGAAACTTACGCCACGTCCGCTCTTCAGGGTGAACAACCCATTGAATCCGGATCTCAGAACTACGCCTTCGGCGGCATGACGGAGCTGCCGGGTCCGGACAATGTCCAGGGCGTCCCGGTGGTTCCCCTGGAAATGCGCTCATTCGGCCCCTCGCTCACGAACTTTCAGGACTTGCGAGGGGATGTTGGGCTGCTGGAGAACTGGTCCCAGGAGGCATTTGCCGGCGCCCTGGCGGCACGCAATGGACCAGCTGCCCCGTCGGCACAACAGGAACCGGCCGGCCAGCCGACCGTCACGTGGGAAGTTTTCGCCGGACAGGCAGTCGACGAAGCCAATCGCCTCTACTACGCAGACGAAAGCCGTCAACGCCAAATGGTGGCCATGCTGGTCCAGATCGCCGCACGCAGTGCCACCTCTCCCGAATCGCAGCAAACGGCCGCAGAGTGCATCAGTCGCCTCATACGAATCCTCAAGAATGAGCTGGCTTTGCAGGAGGTCGGCGGAATCATGGATGCCCTGACCCCGATGGCCCCTGCGGATCCCATACTGGCAACAATCAGGCGACAGTTGACAACGCTCGGAGCACGATCGTGATCAGTGTTTCCTGAGATGTTTCCTGAGGTGTTTCCTGCGGCGCCCCCCAAAAAATGAGACATCCGCCCAGCCAACGGCCACCTCTGCGACGTCGCGGGCGGCTTCGGCCGGGTCGCTGGGAGTACGGCAAGCAGCAGCCCCCTTCCGCTTGGAGCGGTCGGGGGCTGTTCGCGTGGGGCGGCCGGGGTTGTTCGGCCGCGGTTCAGCGGGGTTCAGCGGCCGGGCCGAACAGCGGACCTGTCCAAAAGCCCCTGCCAGGGACCGACCCTCTACCAGGCCCTGGACCTCCTTGAACACCTCCTCGCCACACTGCCCCGTTTGCCGACAACCCACCCCGTGGCAGCCCTGCGACACCACCTGAAAATGCGCTACTAGGCTTTCCATGATTCGAACGGGAGGGGCGGGAGCATGTCGATCTGGGGACTGGTCATCGAGACGACCGTGGGTGTCGGGGAACGCAAGCACACGGAGGCGTACGTGCTGACGCACGTGGAGGGTACGCGCGAAGAGGCTCTGGTGGAGCTGGAGCGGCGTGCCCGGAGACATACGCCGGAGCACCCCAGAAGCCCGAAGCGCCGTCGGCTCTTCCGGGAAGGCGACGGCTTCCTTCTGGTGATCGACGGCGCCTGGCAGTCCTTCAGCACGCGGTTCACGGTGGCGGAGCTGCTGGACGACAGCGCCGCACCGGCCCCGCCGTCGGCGGAGACGGCCCCACCGGAGGCTGAACCGGATCCGGCGGACGCGGTGCCGCCCCCGCCCTCGACGCCGCCGGTGGAACGCTATGCGGACGGAGTGCCGATGCGGCCGGCCTGGTGGGGCCGTACCGGCCTTCCGTGACGGCTGCTCGCTGGGCGCCGGCCTCTGCTCCCGCCTCCGGACTGGGGGGGGTGAGCAGGGCGTTGGCGAGGGTCGGTGCGCGATCGGCGTGCATCAGGGGTTCTGTGTCGTCCGTCCGGTACCCGGGTAAAGGCCGTCTCGCGTGTCAGGCCGTGAGTCTGCTCGCTGAGGACAGTGCTTCGGCTTGCCGGCTTTGTCGTCCGGATACGGCGCTCGGGCTGCTGTAGCGGGTGCCTCGCCGCACACCTCGCACGGTGCTGCCTGTCCGGGACACCGGGGTGGCTGTCCGGGACGGGCGAGAACCGTTGTCTCGCCCCGGCGTTGTCGGAATGCTCATGGCCAGGACGATCAACCCATCGAGGCAACGGGGAAAGCAGATGATGAGCAAACGTTCCGTGATCACCGGACTGGGCACGGCAGCGGCGGCGGCAAGCCTCCTTGCACTGGGCACCGGTACGGCGTCGGCCGGGTCCGTCAGTGAAAGCGTGGTGTCGTACGACTCACCCAAGCACGGTTGGGCCTCCGCCCATGCCTTCGTGTCGGTCGACGCGGTCTTCCTGGACGTCTGCGACGGAGGAAAGCCGGACGGGCGCCGCGCGGTGGGGTACCTGTACTTCAACGGCGAACTGGTCATGTCCGCGCAGGCGGCCGGCGGGTCGGGCTCGTGCTCGCCCCCGAGGACGAGCCTCGGCTGGATGGACGGGGCGGGCTACTTCACCGTGGAGGCGTGCACGCGTGACGGGGCGAACGGATCCGATCAAGGCTGCAACAGCTGGCGGTTCTACTTCGACGGGGAGCTGTAGCGCCCCTTCCCGTGGTTCCGCCCGCTCCCGGCGCTGACCGTGTGCCCCGGGTCTTCGGGGTGAGCCTCGCGGCCCTCTGCCGTTGCGACGGCAGGGGGCCGTGTGCTGGGTGGTGGTCGCGGAGAAGTACCAGACCGGCTTCGACCAGCCGCTCCTGACGACCATGTACATCAACAAAAAGCTGACCGGCGTCTCCGCCGTGCAGACGCTCTCCCGTCTCAACCGCACCGCGGACCGCAGGTCCCAGGCCGACCTCGCGGTCCTGGACTTCGCCAACGACGCCCAGGACAGACAGGACGCCTTCCGCCCGTACTTCGAGGAGGCGATGACGCTCCCCTCCGACCCGAACCTGCTCTACACCACGCAGAGCCGTGTCATGTCGGCGCCGATCATCTCCGAGCCGGAGATGGACGAGTTCGCCGCCGCGTACTTCGCCGCGAAGGAGAAGGCGGCCGGTTCGCAGGCCAAGTGGGAGAAGCTGCAAGCCGAGTTGTACCGGCTGCTGTCCACCGCTGTCGCCCGATTCACGCCACTCCTTGAGAGCGAGGAGGACGACGACGTGGAGACCGCCGAGGACTTCCGCGCCGATCTGAACGACTACATGCGCAAGTACGGCTTCCTCGCGCAGATCGTGCCCTACCGCGACGCCGAGCTGGAACGGCAGCACCTCTACGGCCGTTACCTCCTCAACCGCCTTCCGCGCCGCGCCGACGGGGGCGTCGACATAGGCGAGATCGACCTCAGCCACCTGCGGGGGGAGAAGACCGGCGAGCACGACAAGTCGCGCACCTCCGAAGGCCCGGCGGAACTCAAGGGGTTCGGAGAGGCTACGGGTGGCGCCGCAGAGGCCGAGAAGTCGCTGCTGCCGGAGCTGATCGAGAAGTTCAACGCCAAGTTCGGCACCGACTTCACGGAGCAGAACGTCATCCAGCCCTTCAACGAGGCCAAGGCCGCCAAGAAGGTCTGACTGGCAGCCGTCGCCAACGACGACGTGGACTACTTCGGCAAAGTCTTCGCCGACAAGATGGCCGACCACATCGACACGATCGCCGGCATGGGACGGCAGTACTTCGGGCCCGACAAGGGGTTCAAGTCCAGCCTCGACCGCAGCGCGCGCCGGGCGGCGTGGCGGATGATCCGCCGTGAGGAGGGCGTGGACGAGTAGTCCCGCAGCACACACGGGAGGGTCCCGCCGTTGCGCCTGTGCGGCGCGCGGCAGGACCCTCTTGGCGTTGTGTGCCTCAGCTGGCGACGAGGCCGATGAATCCGGCCCATGCTCCTGGTCCAACGGACAGCATGGGGCCGCTGAGCTGCTTCGAATCGCGGATGTGTACGTGGGCGGCTGCGGCGGCGAACTCCACGCATTCACCGCCACTGCCGGTGCTGTGGCTGCTCTTGCGCCAGGCGACCTCTACGCATTCGCCGCCTTCGCCACTGCTGTAGCTGCTCTTGAACCAAGCCGTCTCCGGCACGCTCGGCATCTCCGTCCGACCCATCATCCCTCTCCCAGGAGTCCCTTGACGGCATCCAGCGATTCACTCGGTGTCAGAGCCTGAGCTCGGATGATGCCGTACTGCTCCTCCACATCCCGCACAACCGCTCGCTCGGTGTGCAGACGGCTGTCTCGCTGAACCTCAACGTACGCCATCCTCCGCCCGTCGCGTTTTTCGATCAAGGTGAACGGTCCCGCAAGCCCGCAGTGTTCCTGCCGATCGGTCGGCATAATCTGGATCTCCACGTTCCGCCGGTGGCCGTGGAGAATGATCTGTTCCAGTTGGCCGCGTTGCACGCCCCAGCCCCCGACCGGGCGCCGCAGCACCGACTCCTCGATCACGAAACTCAGAGTTGGCATCGGTTTCCGAGCAAAGATGGCCTGGCGCGCCAAGCGTGCCGATACGCGTTGCTCGATCGTCTCCTCATCGAGAAGCGGCCGCCGCACGGCAAACACGGCGTGCGCGTATTCCTCTGTCTGCAACAGGCCCGGCACAGCCATCGTTGCGTACACGTGAAGGGTGATCGCCTCCGCCTCCAGCCGCGCCATGTCCCGGAAGAACGGCGGGTACTGCGCCCGCGCAACCTCCTCCTTCAACGCCAGCAACAAGCCCCCGGCCTCCAGCACCGCGTCCGCCTTGTCGATGAACTCGGGCTGCGGAATCCGCCGCCCCTGCTCGAACGACGCGACGGACTGTGCCGCGTAGCCCACCCGTTTCCCGAACTCCGTCCGGTCCAGCCCTGCCCGCAGACGTAACAGCTTCAACTGCCGTCCGAACGCGGCCATCACCCCCGCCCCCGGCTCGTCCTCCGGCCGCTTCCCGGACTCCACACCGGAGCTCGCCCCCATGTCCGCGTCCGCGTCGCCCCGTATCACCGTCATCGCCACCGCCTGTTCCACGCACCCACGCACGTACACGCCGAACGCCTCCGCGTACAAGCAGTCCGCGACGGCGCGTCACCCCTGGTCACGCTACGCCACCGAGCGACACCGTAGAGCCATGACGAGCAATCCCCCCCTCCCCTTGCGCCCACTTCCCACCGCCCAACCCCGTTTCCCCTGGCACCACTTCTCGATGCGCTTCAGCTCCACGCCCCGCGGTGCCCGTCTCGCCCGGCGCCTGGCCGGCGAACGGCTCGACGCGTGGGGTGTCCCGTACGGCAGCGACACGCACGACACGGTGACGCTGATCGTCGCCGAGCTGAGCGCCAACGCCGTAAGCCACGGCCTCGTGCCCGGCCGCGACTTCCGCCTGCGCCTGTCCGCCGAGGGCACCACCCTGCGCGTCGAGGTCACCGACACCCGCGGCGAGAAGGTCCCTGCCCTCACCGAGCCATCGGACACCCCGGACGGGGACGGAGGCGGAGAGGGAGGCCGCGGCCTGCTCCTGGTGGCCGCGCTCGCGGACCGCTGGGGCTGGTACCCGTGCGCGGACGGACCGGGCAAGACGGTGTGGGCGGTGTGTTCCGTGTGCGTCCTGGCGGTGCCCTCGCCGTAGACCGGCCTTGACCCGTGACCCGTGACCCGTGGCCCGTGACCGGAAAGAGGCGCCCCGAGCGCCTCCGTACCGCCGCCGCTGGACTGAAGATCGCCCCACCAGGGACACTTGCCCTCCACCCGTGATCGGCTCAGCGCCGACAGGCTCCGCACCTACCTCGGCACGTGCGTGGAGGCCGTGGATCTGCTGGAGGCCGGTGTTCGGGCTGCATGTGTCGTGGTCGGGCGCCCCGAGCGAGTTCCTGGTGGAGGCCGGGGTGTGTCAGGCCTCGTAGGCGGGAGGGCCGGGCCGGGGACGTCGCAGTGCCAGGGCTGCCAGCGCCGCAGGGGCGCCCTTCGGTCCGCGGATGCCCGGGAAGGCGTTGATGTCGACGACGACGGGCGCCCCCTCGCGGTCCAGCAGGTCGACACCGTAGACGTCCAGGCCGAAGACCTCTCCCATGTCGAGGGCGAGTTGGGTCCAGGCCCGCGGCAGGTCACGGACCAGTGGCGCGGACTGCGCACCGTCCGGCGGGGCGCCGACCGGTGCGGGGCGCACCCCCGCGAACACCTCCCCCGCGATCACCCACAGCTTGTGGTCCCAGCCGCTGTTCGCGACGAACTCCTGGAGGACGACCGGCTCGTCGGACCACTTGGCGGCAAGGCCCCGCAGCTCGGCCGGACCGTCCACGCGGGCGACCAGGTCCGCGCGCCGGCTGTGGCGACTCTTGACCATGAGCGGATAGCCGCTCTCCGGCCGCTCCGCCCCATGGAGGGATTCGGACAGCGTGTCCAGGGTCCTGGTCCGGGGCATCGGTAGTCCCGCGCCATCGGCCACGGTGGCGATCCGGCTCCTGTCCTGGCACAACTCCGTCGCGGCGGCGGAGTTCACCACCCTGGCACCGTGCGCTTCGAGGAATCGGGCAAGCTCCAGCGCCCGGGGGGTATGAGCCTTGAGGAGGTAGACGTCGGCGAGATCATCCGGGATCACCAGTTCCGACGGGGATCCGGCCCCGGTGTCCGGGTTCAGGAACGTCACCCGGTGCTCCGTCTCGATCAGTACGGAAGAGGCTGCAGCAAGCAGCGGATGAGCCGGCTTGTCGGTCAGCAGACACACCCTCATATCTGGGCGGCTCCCGGTGCGGCCGCGAGCATGTCCGCTTCGGGGTGCGGGTGGGGCTGTCCGTGGGGGGTCTGCGGCTGGGCGGGAATGCGCGGAGCGAAGGCGGGCACGCCCGTCCTGGCTGTGCCGCCCGTCCTGGCCAGGTCGAGGACGGCCCCGGCCAACCGGGATACGGCATCGGGGACCTGACGGAAACTCGGGAAGTCATTGATGTCGACGATCACGGGACCGTCGGGGCCGAGCACCACGTCGATGCCGTACAGGTCGAGGCCGAAGACCGCTCCCACCTTCCCCGCCACTGCGGCCACCTCGGCGGACAGAGGGACGGCTCTCTCCTCGACCGGCCCGTCCGGATGGAGCGGAGAGCGGCGCAAGGTCGCGTGGAACTCGCCCGCGAGACAGTAGACCTTCAGATCGGAACCGGGGTTGGGCACGTAGGGCTGGGCGATCAGTTGGCCCTCCCCCGCCCGCTCCGCCTCCGCCAGATGCCCGGGATCCGGCACGAGCCGCACCCCCCGCCCCGAGCTGCCATCGGCGGGCTTGACCACCAGAGGGAAGAGCTCGTCGGGGACATCCGCGAACAGCGTGGCCCTGGGTGCCGAATAGGTCACCGGAACCGGTAGCCCGTGCTGCCGCGCGATGACCGATGTGAGGACCTTGTCGCGCACCGCGCGGATCGACCGCGCATCGTTCACCGTGGTCAGACCCACGGCCGCCGCGGCCTCCAGAAGGGTGAGCCCGGGCCCGCCGGACACAGTCTTGAGTACCCAGGCGTCATGGGTCCCCGCCCGCACCTCTTCCGAGATCCGCAGCAGTGAGCCGCCGGGGCGCACCACGTCCACCTGGTGTCCCCACGACGACAGTCGCCGGACCACGTCAAGCGGCATGCCGTCATGCCGGTACAGCTCTTCGACGAGGAAGCAGAGCTTCATCCCAATACCCCTCGGTGCCCCATGACTGATGAGGGCACAACGGTGCCTTGCGGTGCTCTTCCGAACACCGCCAAAAGGGCAACGCTACGTCACGCCCGCCCCAAAGCAACGGCCACCGGGTGTTACTGATGGTGCGTTCCCTCATCCAAACAGATCTTCGTCGGGCGCGGCCACGGAGTGGATGGCCTTGCACCGGCCGAGCCCGCCACCGGGTCACGGAGTACGGATCTGCCTTGAGGGGTCGACACCGTGGCGCGTACGGGCCGGCCCGAGGCACGAGAGGGATGGGTTGGGTGAGGGGGTGTCAGTGCTGTCGACGGTTCACCGGAATCCTCACCGTCTGTGTCAGTGCATACACGTGATGGGCCGATCCCGAAGAGGGATGCGGCCCATCAGCTGCGCGGACTGCGTGGTGATCGCGCCAGAGACCACGGGTGACCACCGCGCAGACCCGTCGTCCGCGATTCGCGTGCCTGGTCTCTGCCGGCCTTCATCAGAAGAAGACCCCGCACAGGAACAGGACGTTCGCTCAGCGTGCCGTGAACAGCCCCGGGAACTCAGCGGTCTGCCGGCCGAGCTGATCCTGCTGCCCCGGCGTCGACAGTGTCACGCCGGGGCAGCAGCAGCCGTCAGACTCCGTCTTCCGCCGCCACCGGCTTGGGGATCAGGAAGGACGCCACGGTGGCGAGGCCCAGCATGACCACGCCGGCGATCATGCTGGCGACGTAGCCGTCGGGTGATGCCGGGTCGGCGGGCTGGACCGCCGTCTGGACCGCGTAGAGCGCCGCGAAACTGAGCCCGGCACCGAGGTTGAACGCACCGGCGTTCAACCCGGGCAGGAATCCGGGGTTCTCGCGCGGGGACAGCACGATACCGAGGCCGTTGAGCATGATGTTGCCCACGCCCGCGTAGGTGATGCCGACCAGTAGCGAGGCCACGAGCAGCAGGGCACGCGACGGGTCGCCCAGGGTGAAAATCATCAGGACGACGGAGGCGGCCGCACCGATCAGGCCCAGACGCAGGATGCGGCGATAGCCGAAGGTGGCGGCGAGTCGGCCGGCGACGGGACCCATGGCAAGCCCGGCCAGCGCGTACGGCGTGAGCGTCCACCACGCGGACTGTTCGGCGGACATGCCGAGCCCGGCGTGTGTGTCCTGGGCGAACGCCGGGATCAGCCCGTTCATGACGGCGAACACGCCGGTCATGGTGAGCACGGTGGTCAGCAGCGTCGCCCAGGTCGCGCGCTGCCGCAGGTGCCGGGTTGCGACCAGCGGGTGCCCGCTCCTGCCCTCGGTCCGCCAGAACAGGGCGAAGGCGATCGCGGCCACGACGACAAGGACGGCGAAGAGCAGCCAGTTCGCGGCGCCGAGCTTTCCGGCCTCGTTCAGCGCGATCAGCAGTGCTCCGACCGAGACGACCAGGAGTGTGACGCCGGGCCAGTCCATCCGGGACGCGGCGGCCGCCTTGGACTCCGGCGTCATGGTGGCGACCAGAACCGTGGCGATCGCCGCCACTACGGCCATCACCCAGAACACCGAGGCGAAGCCGTGCTTGTCGGCGAGGAACCCGCCGGCGAGGGAGTCGATCCCGGCGATGCCACCGTTGACGGCGGTGATCACGCCCAGCAGGGTGCCGTACTTCTTCGGCTCGGTGACCTCGACGCGCAGCATGATCAGGCACAGCGGCACCGTAGGCCCGGACGCGCCCTGGATGATGCGGCCGACGAACAGCATCGGCACGTTCTGTGCCAGCGCGGCGACCACGCAGCCGACTGCCATGAGCACCATCATCGCGACCAGCACCCGGCGGCGGCCGACGATATCGCCCAGCCTCGGCAGGAACAGCGAGAACAGGGCCGCCGAGGTGAAGAACGCGGTCTGGGTGAGCCCGATCTCGGCTGTAGTGGCGCCCAGACTGTCCTCGATGCTCTTCAGGGCCGGGCTGAGCATGCTGGCGTTCAGCTGGAAGGCGAAGCACGCCACGAGGAGCGCGGCGACCAGCACGCCCACCCGGACCGGGCGCCGGTCGGTGACCGGCGGCGGCCCGCCCGGGACGGCTCGGGTATTGGTGAAGACGTTCATTCGGCGCCGTCACCAATCCGCGTCAGGGCGTCCACGACGAGGTTCCAGAAGCGCTCGTGGTCGAGCTGGACGGCGACCTGGGTGTGGCAGTCGGGCGGGGCGGGCGCCCGGAAGTCGGTCACGGTCATGCCGAGGGTCAGCCCGCCGGTGAGCTCGATGTCCACCGGGGCCTTGCGCACCGTCATGACGGTCGGGTCGATGACGTAGGCGACCGCGCACGGGTCGTGCACCGGAGGGTGCTCGAAGCCCTGCGACTCGAGGTAGGTGGCGCCGAAGAAGTCGAGGAGCTCGCCCACGAACGCGGCCGGCTTGGTGCCGACCGCGGCGATCTTCTTCCGCACCTCCGGGGTCGCGAGCGCCTGGTGGGTCAGGTCGAGACCCACCATGGTGACCGGCCAGCTCTCGTTGAAGACGATGTGCGCGGCCTCCGGGTCGATGATGATGTTGAACTCGGCGACCGCGCTCCAGTTGCCCTCGTGGTAGCCGCCGCCCATCAGCACGACCTCGCGGACGCGGGAGGCGATGCGCGGCTCCTTGCGTACGGCGAGCGCGATGTTGGTCAGGCCGGCCGTGGGGACGATGGTGATCTCGCCCGGCTCATGGGACATCACCGTGTCGATGATGAGGTCCACGGCGTGACGTCGGTCCAGCTCCAGGGTCGGTTCGGGCAGCGCCGGGCCGTCGAGTCCCGACTCGCCATGGATCTCCGGCGCCGTCTCGATGGTCCGCACCAGCGGCCGCGGACATCCCGCGGCGAAGGGAATCCCGGTGATACCGGCGATACGCGCCACGGACAACGCGTTGCGCGTCACCTTCTCCAGCGTCTGGTTGCCGACCACGGTGGTCACGGCGACCAGATCCACATCCGGGTTCCCGTACGCCAGGAGCATGGCGATCGCGTCGTCATGCCCGGGGTCGCAGTCGAGGATGATCTTTCTGGCCATCGGAAGAGCCCCTTCGCTCAGCTGAACAGTTTGAGATGGATCTCGGCCAGCGCCACAAAAGGGCTACTGCACAGAGTGCGCCGGCACGGTCCCCGACCGCCGTCGCGGTCCGCGCCGGCATGCGGCGCCGACCCGCGGGCGGGCAGCGAGACGAGCAGGTACCGCGCACTCTTCCTTGATCACGCGGTGGGAAAACGATCTGGGAAATCGTTCTCCGAAGACTTTGCGCACCGACGCCCACGATGTCAATGGGTGAAGTCTTATCTCACGTTGTGGCCCTTTTGGGGTGGCGGATCGCAGTCTGGGCACGGGGAAAGGCCGGTGATAACGTTTGCCGCCTCCCCGCGGGTATCCGCCCGCTTCACGCGGCCGGACCAGACGAACAGGCAGGCGATCCGAAGTGGCGGAAGTAACACTGCGAGACGTGGCTCGCCTGGCGGGCTGTTCCGTCGCCACGGTGTCCCGGGTGCTCGTCGGCAACCGCCCGGTCGGCGCGGAAACCGCCCAGCGGGTACGCGCGGCCGCCGACAGTCTCGGCTACCGGCCCAACCACGTGGCCCGTGCCCTGCGCAGCCGCTCGACAGGCACCATCGGCCTCGTCCTGCCGCAGATCACCAACCCGTTCTACCCCACTCTGGTGCGGGAGCTGACGCGCGCGCTGCACGTCCACGACCGTGCCGTGATTCTCGCCGACTGCGACGACGACCCGATGACCGAAGCGGCCCGGATCAACGCCTTGCTGGCCCGGCAGGTCGACGCCCTGCTGGTCGTCCCGGTCGACGAGAAGCGCAGCGTGGCCGCGGTGACCGACGCGGCGGCCCGGGTGCCGCTGGTACTGCTGGACCGAGGCTGCGGCCCCGGCGTCGCCGACTCCGTGGTCGTCGACAACGCCGCCGGCATAAAGCTCGTGCTGGACCACCTCGCGGCCGCGGGGCGTCGCCGTCCGTGCTTCGTCGGGGCGGCGGGCACCGCCTCGGCGGCAGTCGAACGCCGCGCCGCGTACGAGTCCGGCGCAGGCGCACTGGACCCGCGGGCGCCCGGACGTGTCGAACTCGGCGAATTCTCCGTCGAGTGGGGGCGGGCCGCGGTGGACCGGGTCCGCGCGCACCGTCCGGACGCCATCGTCTGCGCCAACGACCTCATCGCCATCGGTGCGTTGCAACGACTGCGACAGCTGGGAGTGGACGTCCCCGGCGAGATCGCCGTCACCGGCTTCGACGACATCCCCATGGCGAGCCTCACCGACCCTGGCGTGACCACCGTCCGCCAACCCGTCGCCGAACTGGCCGCGGAAGCCGCCCGGTTGCTGGACCGGCGGCTGGCCGGAGAGAAGGCCGGCCCGAGCCACACGGTACGACTCGGTCCGGAGCTCTTCGTCCGCGGCTCCAGCACGACGGACTGCACCGGTCCGGCCGACGCCGCGCCCGGCGCCGCCCCGGCGTGAGCCCGGGAGCCTGCCGGAAACCCGGCGTCATGACCGCGAGCTGATCAGTACCTTGTCACCATGCCCAACTCGGCCGGCGCCCCGGCAAGATGACGGTTGAGCATTCCTGCCTTCTTCACAGCGCGGAGACTTCCTCTGCGCTCGGGTAGGACTCCTGCGCGCCCTGCCGGGTGACGGCCGCCGCACCGACCCTGACGGCGAACGCGGCGGCCTCGGCGAGTTGCTCTCCCAGGCCGAGCCGCCAGGCCAGGGCGGCGGTGAACGCATCGCCCGCCCCCGTCGTGTCCACAGCCTCGACCTTGGGACTCGGTACGGGTACGACGTCACCCGTACGACCGTCGGCGACGAGCGCGCCCGCCGCACCCAGCGTGACCACGACCGACTGCGGGCCGAGCTTCAGCAGCGCTCGCGCCCACTCCTGAGGCGTGGCGCCGGCGGCTTCCCCCAGCATGTAGCGCGCCTCGTGCTCGTTGACGACCAAGGGGTCGCAGGCGGCCAGCACGTGATCGGGCAGGGGTGCGGGCGGGGACGGGTTCAGGACCAGCCGGGTACCGGGTGACATGACACCAGCCACCTCGGCAACCGTCTCCAGCGGAATCTCCAGCTGTACGGACACGACCCGCGCCGCCTCGAAGAGGGGTCCGGCCGCCCGGATGTCCTCCGGGGTCAGCCGGGCATTGGCCCCCGGCGACACCACGATGCTGTTGTCGCCGGAGGGGTCCACGGTGATCAGCGCGACTCCGGTCGGTGCCCCGCCCACGAGGACGCCCTCGGTGTCCACCCCGGCCGCCCGCTGCGATTCGAGCAGCATGCGGCCGTGGGCGTCATCGCCGACCCGTGCCAGCAGCGCGGTGACGGCTCCGAGGCGGGCGGCGGCCACCGCTTGGTTTCCTCCCTTGCCGCCCGGGTGGACGGCAAGATCGGAACCGAGCACGGTCTCACCGGGTGCCGGACGGCGTTCGACACCGACGACCAGGTCGGCGTTGGCCGAGCCCACAACCAGCAGGTCGTACTGGTGGTGGTCGTTGACGTGCATTGTTCCTGCTTTCCGAGGTCGGATGCTGCTCAGGCGCTGTTCGGGAGAAGTCGGCGACATTCTTCTCGGTGACTACCTTGAACCGGTACCTTCGCCATGCTATCGACCTTCTTGTCCTCTGCGGCCCGCACCGCTTTCTGCACGGTGATCTTGCCCAGTTCCTTCGGCTGCGACTTCGGCCGCCTTCGCCTCCGCCTGGGCGCCCGTCTTCATCTGTACGAAGAAGGGGTTGTTGAGCATGGACAGCGACATGCCCGCCTTCGTGTTGTCGCCGGGCGAGCCGGAGTAGGCATGGTCAGAACGCACGCGTCGAGGCTGAGCGCCCTGGCGATCTCCACCATCTGCAGCCGTGCGATGCCCAGTTCGCGCGCCTCGGTCTTGCGTACGCCTTCGATGCGCAGCAACTCGTCCTGAGTGCTCACAGGTTGCTCCTCGGGTTCGAAGCGTGCTCGCCGCAGGAACTGCGTACGACAAGGCGGGCGGGAAGGGTGACGGACTGCGGTGACCGTCCCTCGATGAGGTCGACCAGCGCCCGCACGGCGGCTCGGCCGAGTTCGCCGGTCGGCTGGGCGATGGCCGTGATCGGCGGGTCGGTGTGCAGGAACCACGGGATGTCGTCGAAGGCCGCGAGTCCGATGTCCTGCGGGACACGCAGCCCGCGTGCGCGGATCGCGTCCAGCGCGCCGAGGGCCATCAGATTGTCGGCGGCGAATACGACCTCGGGGGGTTCGGGAAGGGCCAGAAAGCGCTCGGTGGCGCGGCGCCCGCTGTCCGCCTGGAAGTCACCCTGGCCGATGTGGGCGTCGGGCAGCGCGAGTCCGTGCTCACGCAGCGCCTCGCGGAAGGCCTCGACTCTCTCGTTGCCCGTGGTGGTGGCCGCCGGGCCCGCGATGATCGCGAGCCTGCGGTGGCCGAGGCGGTGCAGGTGGGCGACCAGGTCCCGGATGGCGTCTCGGCCGTCGGCACGTACCACGGGGACATCCACACCCTGGATCCAACGGTCCACGAAGACCATCGGTGTGCCGCTGCCCGCAGCGCCCGGCGTGAGCGGGGAGCTTCCGTCGGCCGGGGAGACGAGGAGTCCGTCGATCCGGCGGTCGAGGAGTGTGCGGATGTGATGTTCCTGCAGGTCGGGCTGCTCGTCGGCGTTCCCGATGATGACGCTGTAGCCCAGTGCGCGGGCCTCCTCCTCGACGAAGCGGGCCAGTTCGGTGAAGTACGGGTTGAGTACGTCACTGATGACCAGGCCGAGGGTGCGCGTCTGATCGGTGCGCAGCGAACGGGCGACGGCGTTGGGCCGGTAGCCGAGGACGTCGACAGCGGCGAGGACGCGTCCGCGCGCGGCGGGGCTGACGGAGGGATGGCTGTTGAGAACGCGGGAGACCGTGGCGACGGACACTCCCGCCTCGGCCGCGACATCCTTGATGCTCGCCATTTCCGGACCACCTCCTTGTGGTTTCCGTGAGCCTCGAAACCAGCGGTCCAGAGCCGTGGAATCGATTACAGCGACGATTGGAATCGATTACATGGCCGAAAACAAGACCTCACCGGGTCTCCGAGACCGGATCGTGACGAAAGGGGGAGTCGGGGTGAGGTTCGGGGCGGGCACCGGGCGGCAGCAGTCACGATGGTGTGGCGCAATGTGGAACGCCGGCCGGGAGGGGCCGAGGAGTCCCGGACCGGCGGCAGCGGTCTCGGCCCGGCGGTCGTCCGCAGACCCGCCGGGGCTCATGGTGGCGTTCACACCGCGAGAACGGAGGGGAAGAGTCCGGCGGGTCCGCACCACCATTGGTACACCGATGGAGAGACTCCCGACATCCGGTATCTACCCATGAGTAACTCCCGCTGATTGGATGTGTGTCGCCTGTTCCACCCCCCATCAGCAGAAGCAGGAGACCCCGTGCCGCTCACCGCGCTCCGCCGCACCTCCGCTGTGACCCTGTCCGCCGCGCTCGCCGCCGTCACGCTGATCACCAACGCCCCTCAGGCGTCGGCGGCCGACGTCCCGCCCCTGCGGGTGCTCACGTACAACACGTTCCTCATGAGCAAGAACCTCTACCCGAACTGGGGGCAGGACCACCGAGCGGCGGAGATCCCGAAGGCGTCCTTCTTCCAGGGCCATGACGTGGTCGTGCTCCAGGAGGCGTTCGACAACTCCGCCTCCGACGCGCTGGCGCGGAACGCTTCCACGCAATACCCGTATCAGACACCGGTGATGGGCCGGAGCAAGAGCGGCTGGGATGCCACGGGTGGCGCCTACTCGGCAACCACTCCGGAGGACGGCGGGGTCACCGTACTGAGCAAGTGGCCGATCCTCCGCAAGGAGCAGTACATCTACAAGGACGCCTGCGGCAGCGACTGGTGGTCCAACAAGGGCTTCGTCTACGCCGAACTGAACGTCAACGGCACCAAGGTCCATGTGGTGGGGACCCACGCGCAGTCGACCGACTCCGGATGCAAGGCGGGCGAGGCGGCGCAGATGCGCAGCCGGCAGTTCAAGCAGATCGACGCCTTCCTCGACGCCAAGAACATCCCGGCTTCCGAACAGGTCATCGTGGCAGGCGACATGAACGTCGACTCCCGCTCCCCCGAGTACGCGTCGATGCTCACCGACGCCGGACTGACCGGAGCCGATGTCCGCACCGGGCACGCGTACTCCTTCGACACCCAGGACAACTCGATCGCCGCCGACCGCTACCCCGACGACCCCCGCGAGGACCTCGACTACGTCCTGCACCGCGCCGGGCACGCGAAGCCGGCCGGCTGGACGAACGAGGTGATCAAGGAGCAGAGCGCGCCCTGGACCGTCTCCAGCTGGGGCACGGACTACACGTACACCAACCTCTCCGACCACTACCCGCTGATCGCTTCCGCGGCACGGTAGCGGGACGCCTTCGGCGGACAGTCGGACAACGCGAGGCGAAGTGCCACGACCCCGGCACTCCGCCTCGCCCCGTCCCCGGAACCGACCCGCCGCGGGAACCCCTCGTGGACCACGCCCCGCCCGAACTCCTCCCACAGGCCCAGGAGGCGTTCACCGGGCTCGGGGACACGGGCAAGCGGGCCGGCCCGTCCCCCGTGTGCCCCTCTTGCATACCGGCTCGTAACCTCTGAAGTACCTCAGATTTGTTCCTGAGTGATGTGGGGCACTGCCAAAATCGCAGGATTCCCGGATGATGTGCCATGCCGTGCCACGGTGACGATTCCCTGGCCGCCATGCCGGGACCGCCCACCTTCCCCTCACAAAGGCGAATCTCCTCCATGAGTGACCGCACCACTGCGGCCGATACGCTCGCCGCCGCCCCACCGGCGACGGGCTCCCCCCACCGGGACGCCGGCGATGCCGGTTACAGCAAGGACCTCAAGTCCCGTCACATCAATATGATCGCCATCGGCGGCGCGATCGGCACCGGCCTGTTCCTGGGCGCGGGCGGTCGGCTGGCCGGTGCGGGTCCCTCCCTCGCCGTTGCCTACGCGGTCTGCGGTGTCTTCGCCTTCTTCGTCGTCCGCGCGCTCGGCGAGCTGGTCCTCTACCGGCCCTCCTCCGGCGCCTTCGTCTCGTACGCCCGCGAGTTCATGGGTGAGAAGGGCGCCTTCGCGGCCGGCTGGCTGTACTTCCTGAACTGGTCGACCACCGCCGTCGCCGACATCACCGCGGCCGCCACCTACGCCCATTTCTGGGCCATGTTCAGCGACATCCCGCAGTGGATCCTCGCGCTGATCGCCCTCGCCGTCGTCCTCACCGCCAACCTCATCTCGGTGAAGTACTTCGGCGAGATGGAGTTCTGGTTCGCGATCATCAAGGTCTCCGCCCTGGTGGCCTTCATGCTCATCGGCATCTTCCTGGTGGTCACCCAGCACCCGGTGGACGGTCACACGCCGGGTATCTCCACCATCTCCGACAGCGGCGGCATCTTCCCCACCGGCATGCTCCCGATGCTGATGGTGATCCAGGGCGTCGTGTTCGCGTACGCCTCCGTCGAACTGTGCGGCGTAGCCGCGGGTGAGACGGAGAACCCCGAGAAGATCATGCCCAAGGCGATCAACTCGATCATGTGGCGTGTCGGTCTCTTCTACGTCGGTTCGGTGGTGCTGCTGGCCCTCCTGCTGCCGTACACCTCGTACTCGGCGGACCAGAGCCCCTTCGTCACCGTCATGGACAAGCTCGGTATCCCGGGCGCGGCCGGTGTGATGAACCTGGTCGTGCTGACCGCGGCGCTCTCCAGCCTGAACTCCGGCCTGTACTCCACCGGCCGCATCCTGCGCTCCATGGCGCTGGCGGGCTCCGCGCCCAGGTTCACCGGCCGGATGAACAAGGGCCAGGTGCCCTACGGCGGCATCCTGCTGACCGCCGGTTTCGGTGTACTGGGCGTCGTGCTCAATTACGTCGTGCCGGGCCAGGCGTTCGAGATCGTCCTCAACTTCGCGTCGATCGGCATCCTCGGCACCTGGGGCATGATCATGCTCTGTTCGCTGCTGTTCTGGCACCGCTCGCAGGACGGCAGGGTCACCCGCCCCTCGTACCGGCTGCCCTGGGCCCCGTACACGCAGATCGTCACGCTGGCGTTCCTCGCCGGTGTCGTGTTCCTGATGTGGTGGAGCGGCGGGGTGGGCCGTACGACCGTGCTGTGCCTGCCACTGATCGCGGCGGCGCTGGTCGGCGGCTGGTTCGTCGTCCGTGGCCGGGTGAACGACCTGGTGCAGGAGCGCGACAACGCCTGACCTCGCCCGGTTGCGGCAACGCCCCCGCGGTGACATTTCCGCGGGGGCCGTTCCCCCACCACCATCCGGAAACGCGAAAGACCCCAGATGAACTGGGGTCTCAGCTGGTGTCCGAGGGGGGACTTGAACCCCCACGCCCGATAAAGGGCACTAGCACCTCAAGCTAGCGCGTCTGCCATTCCGCCACCCGGACCAGGTGGTCGGCCCCGGTTTCCCGCGGCGACATGGAAAACAATACCAGGGGTTCGGGGTGCCTCTCACCTGCGTTTCCGGTGGTCAGTGCGGTGCGCCGGACGCTGTCGGCACCATCCGGCGCACTCCACCCTGCCGCGCGTACGGTCTGTTGCCGTTCGCGTACGCATGGTGTTGCCCGATGGTCAGGGCATCAGGTGATAGTCGGGGAAATTCCCCGGCAGCCTCTCCCCCGCCGGGCCGCCCGGCGCGCGGCGCCGTCCATCGTGGCGGCCTGCTCGACCAGGGGGTGCGCACGTGCGTCGAGGATCGCGCGGCCGCGGGCCGCGTTGTTGCCGTCCAGGCGGACGACGAGCGGTTTGGTCAGGCGTACGGACTCCAGGGCCCGGACGATGCCGTCGGCCACCGCGTCGCAGGCCGTGATGCCTCCGAAGACATTGACGAAGACGGATTTCACGGCGGGGTCGGAGAGAATCACCGACAGGCCGTCGGCCATGACGTCGGCCGAGGCGCCACCACCGATGTCCAGGAAGTCGGCGGGGCGGGCTCCGCATGGAGGACCCGCGCATCCATGCGCTGGTCCTGGGCTACTGGCACACGATCGTCACCCCGCCGATGGTGTTCGCCGAGCTGACCGCCCGGGTGGTCCGGGAGTTCCGGGACCGCGGGATCGTCAAGCCCGTCGTGGCGTCGCTGGCCGGTGACACCGAGGTCGAGGAGGCCTGCGCGTATCTCTTCGAGCGCGGCGTCGTGGCCTACCCCTATACCACCGAGAAGCCGGTCGCGGCACTCGGTGCGAAGTACCGCTGGGCAAGGGCCGCGGGGCTGCTGATCTGACCCTTCCCAGGCACGAAGAGTTTGGACAGGGGGCGCTGGCCAGGTTCTTTCGAAGCCAAGGGGAGACTCATGAGCACGGACGAACGACCGGACGGCACGCCAGGTGTCGCGTTCCGGGAAGTGACTGACAACAAGGGCCGCGTCTATCGCGTCGGTGAGACGGACCGGGATCTCCTCGGTCACAGCCGCAAGCTCATGGTGTACCTGCCGTGGATCGCGATGATGGCCATCAGTGTGTCCGAGTACGCATACGGCTCCGCGGAGGACACCCTCTCCGAAGCCCATGGCTGGACGCAGAGCAATACCTTCTGGATCCTGAGCGTCTGGGTCTTCTTCCAGGCGGGGATCGCCTTTCCCGCGGGGTGGCTGCGCGAGAAGGGGATACTCACCGCGCGGCGGGCCATGTTCGTCGGAGCCGCACTCTGTCTCGTCGGCTTCGTCGCACTCTCGCATCTGGACAATGTGTTCGCCGCGATATGCGGCTTCGGCGTGATCGGCGGTCTGGGATCCGGGCTCATATACGCAACCTGCATCAACATGGTGGGCAAGTGGTTCCCGGAGCGGCGCGGTGCGAGGACCGGCTTCGTGAACGGCGGATTCGCCTATGGTGCGTTGCCCTTCATCTTCATCTTCAACTACGCGTTCGACACCGGTAACTACAACGAGGTTCTGGATCTCATCGGTGTGTCTCGGCGAGAACGGCCGGCGGATTGCCGACCGGCCCCGGGGTCGGTCGCGCCGTTCGGGGTGCCGGTCAGGCACCGTACGCTCCTGGTGACTGCCGTGGAGCGTACGGTGCCTGACGTCACCGGGCGGGCGTTTGCGCTGTTCCCCGGTCTTCAGGAATTCGGGGTGAGGCGCCGACCGCCCCTCCGGTGCCGTCGATGGTCCTACTTGCGCAGCGCCGCCAGGTTGTCGTAACCGATCCGCGCATGGTTCAGGGACTGCGCGAGGTCGGTCGAGCTCGGTGCGTTGTCCTGCTCGACCATCGGGTTGCGGTAGTTCGCCTCCCCGACGCGGCGGAAGAACGTCCGGTAGTCGATGACCCCGGTACCGAAGGGGACCATGTCGTAGCCCTGGCCGCTGGTGGTGTTGACGACGCCGTCCTTGGCGTGGAACAGCGGGTAACGCTTGTTGTGGCAGCGCACCAGTGCCGCGGGGTCGAAGATGTTCTCCCGCTGCGATCCGTCGTGCGCGGTGTAGGTGTGGAACTTGTACTGGGCGACGTGCGCCCAGAAGATGTCCATCTCCAGCCATACGGTCTTCGGGTCGGTGACCTTGAGGAAGTACTCGAGCTTGCGGATGCCGGAGCTGCGGGTGGGCCGGCCCTGTGCGTCCAGCGGGCCGCCGTCGAGCAGGAAGCCGTAGGCCGCGTCGTGGTTGTGGGTGTACAGCTTGATGCCCGCACGATGAGCGATCTGCCCCAGCGAGTTCCACTTGTCGGCGGCCACGTCCCAGTCGGCACGGTAGGCACTGCCGGTGGGGTCGCCACCGGTGCCCATGTGGTCCATGCCGAGGATGTTCGCTATTTCGAGGGTCCGCTTGAACTGGTCCAGGTCGCTCTGGTTCAGCGGCCAGGACGACGGGATGAAGCCGTGGTTGCCCTGGGCGCGCAGACCGTATTCGTCCAGCCACGAGCGCAGCAGCTTCGCGCCTTCCACCGTTTCGAGGTTGCTTCCGCCGGGTGCGTTGGCGTGCTGGCCGTACCCGGCGAACTCGACCTGCTTGTAGCCATAGCGGGCCAGTTCCTTGAAGACCTCGCGGAAGCCCGAGGGAAGGTCGCTGCTGAGCGGATCCCGGCCCGTGGCGTCGCGCACGGTGTACAGGATGATTCCTCTCTTCGCCGCCGGGACCAGAGCCTGGCCGTGGCCGTGCCCCTTGTGGGAAGCGGGCTGGGCGAAGGCCGGCGACGCGCCGAAGGCGGGCGCGGCGATCGCCGTTGCCGCAGCGGCGGTGCAGGTGCTGAGGAAGCGGCGGCGGCTGACGCCGAGGCTGCGGCGCAGGGCGCCATCCGTTCCGGATTCGTCGTTGTACGCGGTCACGGTCTCTCTCCTTCTCGAAGATGCTCGAAACGCCGTGTGCGGACCGGTCTCATGCGAGGCCGGCAAGCGTGAGGAGCAAGGACTTCACTTCGGTGGCCCGGACGGGGCCGGTGAACGCGTGGGGGGTGGAGCACAGGATGAGCGGACCTTCTTCGTCGCTCATGGGGAGGCGGCCGTGGCTGCCGCGAACAGGTGACGGGTCCAGCGGTACGACCGCCATGCGGTAGCGCATGCCGAGCTTCTTGCGGGCGACGGCCGCGGCGGCCTTGACCCGGACGTACGGGTCCTGGGGGTCCAGGAAGAGTTCGACGGGGTCGTAGCCGGGTTTGCGGTGGATCTCGACGAGCTGCGCGAAGTCGGGCGCGCGGGCGTCGTCGAGCCAGTAGTAGTACGTGAACCAGGCGTCCGGGTCCGCGACGGCGACCAGTTCGCCGGAGCGCGGATGGTCCAGGCCGTGTGCCTTCTTGCCCTCGTCGTCGAGGAGCTGCTCGATGCCCCGGAGGTCCTGGAGGGCTTCGCGGGTCGCTTCGAGGTCCTCGGGGCGGCGCACGTAGATGTGGGCGAGCTGATGGTCGGCGACGGCGAAGGCGCGGGAGGCCATCGGGTCGAGGTATTCCATGCCGTCCTGGGTGTGGACCTCCAGGAGGCCGGCGCGGCGCAGGGCCCGGTTGATGTCGATGGGCCGGTCGACGCGGGTGATGCCGTACTCGGAGAGGGCGACGACGGTGCGGCCTTCGCGGCGGGCGTCGTCCAGGAGGGGTGCCACGGCCCGGTCCAGATCGGCCGCGGCCCGGTACGAGCGGGGGTCGTCGGGGCCGTAGCGCTGCAGGTCGTAGTCGAGATGCGGGAGGTAGCACAGGGCCAGGTCGGGATGGCGGGTGTCGAGGATGTGCCGGGTCGCGTCGATGATCCACTGGGAGGAGACGAGGTCGGCGCCGGGGCCCCAGAAGTGGAAGAGGGGGAAGGTGCCGAGTTTTTCGGTGAGTTCGTCGTGCAGGGCGGGCGGCCGGGTGTAGCAGTCGGGTTCCTTGCGGCCGTCGGCGTAGTAGACGGGGCGCGGGGTGACGGTGATGTCGGTGTCGGCGCCCATGGCGTACCACCAGCAGATGTTGGCGACGGTGTAGCCGGGGTGGGCGCGGCGGGCGGCGTCCCAGAGCTTGTCCCCGGCGACCAGACCGTTGTGCTGGCGCCAGAGCAGGACGTCACCGAGCTCGCGGAAGTACCAGCCGTTGGCGACGATGCCGTGCTCGGCGGGCGTGGTGCCGGTGAGGAAGGTGGACTGGGCCGCGCAGGTGACTGCGGGGAGCACGGTGCCCAGAGGGGCGTGGGTGCCGGACTGCCCCAGGGCTTTGAGGTGCGGCATGTGGTCGAGGAGCTGTGGGGTGAGGCCGACGACGTCGAGAACGAGGAGCGGGGTCGGTGCGGTGGGCGTGGTGGCCTGCGTCGTGGCCTGCTCGGCTGCGGTCATGGGAGCTCCTTGAGGCCGAGGTCGACCAGGAGGTCGCGGGCGAGGGTCAGTTCGGCGGCGATGCCGTCGGCGAGCTGGGTGCGGGTGCGGGGGCGCAGTGCGGCCGGGAGCGCCTGCCAGGTGTACGTCTCGACCTCCAGGTGCCTGGTGAGGGGCCGTGCGCCGCCGACCAGCCGGGTCAGCGTGGACCGGAGCACGGGAAGGGTGGAGGTGAGCGGTGGGGCGGGAGGTGCGTGCAGGGGGACGTGGAAGTGGGCGCGCCACGGGGCGCCGTCGGGCAGGGCCCGGCCGGTGACCGCCTCGTCGAGGTCGTCGGTGCCGCGCAGCCCGGCGGCGGTGCTGGTGCGGGTCTGGTGGAGGAAGCGGGGCTCGGCGAAGGCGGCGAGTGCGGTGCGTACCTCGGGGAGGTGGGGGTGTTCGGCGTGCAGTGCGGCGGAGAGCTGGGCCTTGGCCACCGGGATGCCCGCTGTGTCGAGCGCGTCGACGGCGGTGTCGGGGTCCTCGAAGGAGGTGGCCAGGTGGCAGGTGTCGATGCAGATGCCGATGCGCCGGTGTCCGACGGCGGTGAGCGGTGCGATGGCGTCGGCGGTGGTCTCGACCGTGCAGCCCGGCTCGGGTTCGAGGCCGATGCGGATGGACTTGCCGGTGAGCTCGGCAAGTGCGTCGAGGCGGTTTGCGAGGGTGGTGAGCGCGGTGTGTGCGAGAGCGGCCGCCCCGGCGTCGGAGTCGAACGGGGTGCGCCAGGCGATCGGGAGGGTGGAGATGGTCCCTTCGGTGACGTCGTCGGGGAGCAGACCGGCCAGGAGCCGGGCGAGATCGGTGGTGTGGGCGAGCCGCTCCGGGTCCGTCCAGTCCGGCTTGTACACCCGGTACTTGACCTCGTCGGCGCCGAATCCCTCGTACGGGAAGCCGTTGAGGGTGACGACTTCCAGGCCGCGGCGGTCCAGCTCGGCGCGCAGGGAGCGCAGCTGGGACGGGTCGTTGATCAGGCTGCGGGCCGCGTCCCTGGCGAGCCAGAGGCCGATGCCGAGCCTGTCCCGGCCGAGGCGTTTGCGGACCGGTTCGCAGTGGTCGCGCAGTTGGGTGCGGACCCCGTCGAGTGTCTCCGCGGGATGGACGTTGGTGCAGTATGAGAGGTGGACGGTGGAGCCGTCGGGGTGGCGGAAGCGCATCGCCTCACTCCCCGCCGCGCAGGATGGAGTTGCCCTCGTGGAGTGGCTGCGGCGCGGCGATGTCGAGCTGGAGCCGGCCGCTCTGCCCGTAGAAGGCGACGGGGTTGCGCCAGAGCACCTGGTCGACGTCGTCCTCGCTGAACCCGGCGGCGAGCATCGCGTCGCCCACCTTGCGGGTCTTGAGCGGGTCGCTCCTTCCCCAGTCGGCGGCCGAGTTGACCAGGACCTTCTCGGTGCCGTGGGTCCTGAGGACCGCGATCATGCGGTCCTCGTCCATCTTGGTGTCGGGGTAGATGGAGAAGCCGGCCCAGCAGCCGCTGTCGATGGCGTCCTTCACGGTCGTCTCGTTGAGATGGTCGAGCAGGACTCGCTCCGGGGGGAGGTGGGATTCGCGGATGGCGTCGAGGGTGCGGTGCAGACCGGCGAGCTTGTCGCGGTGCGGGGTGTGCACGAGGGCGGGCAGACCGTGGTCGGCGGCGAGCTGGAGCTGTGCGGCGAGGGCGGTGTCCTCGGCCGGGGTCATGGAGTCGTAGCCGATCTCGCCCACGGCGACGACGGAGTCCTTGACGAGGTAGCGGGGCAGGGCGTCCAGGACGGGGGTGCAGCGGGGGTCGTTCGCCTCTTTGGGGTTGAGGGCGAGCGTGCAGTGGTGGGCGATGCCGTACTGGGCGGCGCGGAAGGGTTCCCAGCCGAGCAGGGCATCGAAGTAGTCGAGGAAGCTGGCGGGCGAGGTACGGGGCTGGCCGAGCCAGAAGGAGGGTTCCACGAGGGCGCGGACACCTGCGTCGTACATCGCCTGATAGTCGTCCGTGGTGCGGGAGGTCATATGGATGTGGGGGTCGAAGATACGCATCAGGACTCCTCCGTGGGGGCGGCAGGGCCGGGAGTGGTGAGGTCGAGCACCCGGGTGAGGTCGGCGGGGACGTCGCGGCCCGCGGCAATGCGTTCGGCCGCGAAGTCGCCGAGCATGCGGGCCAGTTCCGCGTCGCCGCGCGAGCGCCGTGCCAGTTGGTCGACGGCAGCTACGGGGACACCGGTGAAGAGGCATTTGAGAATGGCGTGGCGCCAGTTGTGCGCGTCGAGATGGGCGGCGGCGTACGGGCCGACGGCTGCGGCGACCAGCCGGGTGTCATTGGTGCGCAGGGCGTCCTCGACGAGCGGAAGGGCGGTGGGGCCGAGGTCCAGCCGGTGCAGGGTGATCAGGACGGCGCGGCGTTCGGCGGCAGTGCCCTGCTCGTAGAGCCTGGTCAGGGTGGGCAGTGCGGCGCGGGCTTCGATGAGCAGCAGGGCGCGTACGGAGTCGGCGTGTTCGAGTCCGCAGTACCGGCCGGCGGCGGCGTACCGCAGTTCCCACGACGGTACGGCGTACGGGCCGCCGGGCTGTTCGGAGTCCTCGTGACAGGCGACGTGTTCGGCCTCGGCGAGGGCCTCGTCGAGCCAGGCGCGCGCGGCTCCGCCGAGCTGTGCGTCGAGTTCGTTGCGGGTCAGCAGCGGGATGGTCGTCGGGGTCATCGGCATGGCGTTGCTCCCTTCGGCGGTTTCAGCGGCTCGACGGACTGTGCTTGCGCAGGAACTCGATGGAGGTGCGGGCGAGTTCGGGGCCGGCGTGGGAGTGACGGGGCAGTTCGACGACGGTGAGGCCGCGGTAGCCGGTGTCCGCAAGGGCGTCGAGCGCTTCGAGTACGGGCGGGAAGTCGATCTCGCCTTCACCGAACGGGAGGTGTTCATGGATGCCCCGGCGCATGTCCTCGATCTGGACGTGCCGCAGCCAGGGGGCGGCGTCGCGGATGCAGTCGACGGGCGGGGCGGGTTCCAGGCATTGGCAATGGCCGATGTCCAGGGTCAGTCCGAGCGGTGGTGGATCGCCGCTGAGAACGCGCAGGTGGTGGAAGCCGGCGAGGTCGGCGAGGAGGTGTCCGGGCTCGGGCTCGATCGCCAGGGGGATGCCGGAGCGGTCGGCGGCGTCCAGGACGGGGGCGAGGGAGTCGGTGAGCCGCTGCCAGGCGGTGTCGGGGGTGGTGTCCGGTGGGGTGATGCCGCTGAAGCAGTGCACGGCGTGCGCACCGAGGTCGGCGGCGATGCCGACGGCCCGGACGAGCAGCCGGGTGCGGGCTGCGCGGGCCTCGGGGTCCGGGTCGAGGAGCGACGGCCCGTGCTTGCGACGGGGGTCGAGGACGTAGCGGGCCCCGGTCTCGACCGTGACGCCGAGGCCCAGCTCCTGGAGCCTGGACGCCACGTGGCGGGTGCGCGCGGCGACGTCGGGGGCGAGGGGATCGAGGTGCATGTGGTCGAGGGTCAGCCCGACCCCGTCGTACCCGAGATCGGCGAGGAGTGCGAGGGCGTCGTCCAGGCGGAGGTCGGTGAGCCCGTTGGTGCCGTAGCCGAGGCGGATCGTCATGTGAGGCTCACCTTCCGGGCGAGGGTGCGGGCGAGCGGGACGAGTCCCATGACGGCGAGCCCCGAAGCTGCTGCTCCGGCGCGGGCGGCGAGTGCTGCCTGGAGCGGGATCATCGCCCGGATGCCGCCGCCGACGGCGCGCTGGGTGAGCGGCGGGGACGGGTTGAGGGCGGCGTGGAGGAGGGGACCCGCGGCCGTACGGAAGTAGGAGCCCGTGAGCGCGGTGAGCAGGAGGCGGGGGGTGGTGGAGGCGGGGGTCGCCGGTGGCCGGTGCGGCTCCCCCTTCCTGCCGCGTCCCGCATCCGGGCTCGCGTCCCCGGGTCCGCGCTGCTCGCGCAGGGCTGCGGCGCCCAGTGCGGCAGTGACCGCGAGCGCGGCGAGGGGCGCGGTGGTGGATCCGCCCTGCGCCTCGTGCCGTGAGACGGCGGTGACGGCGTAGGTGTGCGCCCCGAGCAGGCCGGCGGCCGGGAGGGCGCCGGAGACGAAGCCACGCGAACCCGAGGCCGGTCCCGGGCCCGTGCGCGAACCGGAAGCCGTAGCCGCACTCGCACCCGAGGCCGTACGCGACGCCGAGCCCGCACGCGACCCCTGGCCCGCCGCCCTCTTCGCCGCGCCGGTGGCGGTGGCGCCGAGCAACAGATCCAGTCCCCGGGCCGCCGCCATCGCCGCCGGTCCCGCCGGGGTGTGCTTGAGACGGAGGTCGTACGCCCAGACCGTCGCCGCCAGCCCCGTGGCAACCGCGAGGGCCGGTCGGCCGGCCCGTGCGGCAAGGCCCAGTCCTGCGGCCGTCAGCGCGCCCGCCGCCGCGAGGGCCGCGCCGGGAGCGATGCGGCCCGAGGGGATCGGCCGGTGCGGGCGGTCGACGGCGTCCTCGTCGCGGTCGGCCCAGTCGTTGAGCGCCATGCCCGCCTCGTACAGGCAGAGCGAGGCGCCGACGGCGAGCGCGGTACCGCGGTCGGGGCGCCTGCCCGACGCCGCTGCCCCGGCGAGTGCGTCGCCGGGGACGGTGAACAGCGCCGACACCCGCAGCAGCTCCGCCCAGGCCCGTACCGTCACTTCTCCCCCCGCAGCGTTTCGGCGAAGGCGAGCAGCGCCATGTACTGCTCGAAGAGTGCGGCAGGGCCGCCGTCCGGGTCCTTGAAGTAGAAGCCGAGCTGGGGCAAGGGGCCGGTCAGCCCCTTCTCGTGGGCGCGGGCCACCAGTCTGGCCAGGTCCAGAACCAGGGGTGCGGCCAGTGCGGAGTCGCACCCCTGCCAGGTCGTCTGGAGCACCATGCGCGCCCCGAGGAATCCGTCGAACGCGATGTGGTCCCAGGCCGTCTTCCAGTCACCGAGGGCCGGTACGTCGTCGATGTGCACCTCGCCCTCGGGCGCGGTTCCCAGCGTGTCGGCGAGGACGCGTTCCTTGCCCGCGTTCTTGGCCGCGGCCGCGCCCGGGTCGGCCAGCGCCGCTCCGTCCCCGCCGCCCAGCAGGTTGGTGCCCGACCAGGCCCGTACAGGCAGGGCGCGTTGCACGAACATCGGGGCGAGTACGGAGCGGAGCAGCGTCTGGCCGGTCTTGCCGTCGCGGCCCGCGTGAGGAAGTCCGCAGCCCGCGACGGCGTCCTGGAGGGCGGGGGTACGCAGCCCGGTGGACGGGGTGAAGTTGATGTACGGGCAGCCTGCCCGGAGCGCTGCCGCGGCATAGAGCGAGCTGGCGGGCAACCGCCGCTCGCCGGGGGCCGGGAGCGGTTCCGTGGAGGCGACATTGATCACGACCGTCCTGGCCAGGTCGTTCCGGTGCCCGAAGTCCGCGAGGTCGTCGGCGAAGGCGGTGATGAGCTCCTCGTCGCTGCGGGTGTCGCCGGGCAGCGGCCCGCCGGGCCGAATCTCCGCGTCGGCGGCGGCGAGTTCGGAGCGTACCGCCGAGGGCAGGCCGTGCGGCAGCACTCCCCCGGTGGCCAGTGCCTCGGCCCGTTTGGGCAGCGGACAGCCGACGGTGTCGTGTCCGCCGAAGACCAGTGAGGTGAGGGTGGGCAGCGCGCTCTCGGCGAACGGCGGTGTTTCGGTGACCATGCCCGCCGCCGGGTGAAGCCCTGCTGCGATGGCCGCGCACCCCGCTGTGGCGGTGGTGGCGACGGAGCCGCGTGCTCCGATGAACCAGACTCCGGTACGAACGGCGGGTGCTGACACGGGCTGCCTCCCTGGCTGGGGGTCCTGGCTGGGCAGAGCAAGTGGCGCTGTGCGACGAGGTGGACGGGATCGGGTGGTGACGGCGGGCGGGGAGGAGGTCCTTCCCCGCCCGCCGTCGGCCGGAGTGCGCCCTACGCCGAGGGCAGTTCCTTCAACTGGATGTTGCGGAAGGACACATGATCACTGGCACCGTGGTTCTGGATGCCGATGTAGCCGTCCTTCAGGCTCCGTACCGGATCGGTGTTGGTGAAGTCGTTGATCTTCACTCCGTTGAGGAAGACCTGGAGACGTTCGCCCTGGACCTTGATCTCGTAGCTGTTCCACTGGCCGGGCGGTCGCAGGACCTGGTCACGGGCCTTGATGTTCGCCGCCTTGAAGGTGTAGACGGAGCCCGTGGTGCGGTCGGGCGCGTCGGTGGCGTCGATCTGGACCTCGTAGCCGTTGTTCACCGCGGACCAGGGGTCGTCGGACTCCGGGAAGCCGACGAAGACACCGGAGTTGTCGTCGCCCTCCATCTTCCAGTCGAGCTTGAGCGAGTACGACCCGAGCTCCTTGGCCTGGTAGGTGAGCAGACCCATGCCGCCCTCGGAGCGCAGTTCACCGTCGACGACGTCGAACTTTCCGGGGCCGGCCTGCTTCCAGCCTTCGAGCGTCTTGCCGTTGAAGATCGACCGGTAGCCGGTGTCGGGCTTGCAGTCGGCCTTCACCTGACCGGCCGCGTACCGCATGCCGCCGAGAAGGAGCTGACGGAAGGCCGGTTCGGCGTACGACTCCTTGGTGTGGCCGAGGCCGGTGTAGAAGGAGCGGCCGCCCTGGTAGCTCTGGCACCAGGTGATCGGGTGATCGCCCTTCATGGTGCCGCCGGTGTAGGTCGTCTCGTCGAGTGTGGCGAGGACCTTGGCCTGACTGCGCGGGTTGGTGCGGTAGTTGTACCACTCGTCGGTACGGTCCCAGGCGTCGTCGAGGTGTGCGGTCGCCGGGTGGTTGTGGTCCTCGACGCGTACGGTGGCGGGCTGGATCGCGGGGTGCCCGGCGAAGTACGCACCGACGAGTCCGCCGTAGAACTCCCAGTCGTACTCGGTGTCCGCGGCGGCGTGCACGCCCATGTAGGCGCCGCCGGTGGCCACATAGTTCTCGAATGCCTTCTGCTGATCGGCGTTGAGCACATCACCGGTCGTCGAGAGGAACACGACGGCGTCGTACCGCGCCAGGTTGCTGGTCGTGAACTGGCCGGCCTCCTCCGTGGAGTCGACGGTGATGTTGCTGCTCCTGCCGAGTTCCTTCAGCGCCTCGATGCCCGTGGGGATCGAGTCGTGGCGGAAGCCGGCCGTCTTCGAGAAGACCAGGACCCGCTTGGCGGTCCGGTCGGGGGCGCTGTTGGAGAGCTCGAAGTCATCGACGTCGTACAACGCTCCGGCGCCTCCCTTGAAGACGAGGAAGAGTTCCGTGGCCTTCTTGGGAACTCCGCGCAACGGTACGTCGATGTCCTGGAAGTTCTCCCAGCCGCCGGTCACCGGCACCGGTGCGGAGCCGAGGATCGTGCCGGTCGGGGATCCGGACCGTACTTCGAGGAAGCCGCCCGCCCCGCCGGAGGCGATCCGGGCGGTGAGCTTGGTCGAGTCGCCGAGGATGTACGGCTTGAAGGCGATCCAGTCGTCGTTGTCGATGTCGCCGACCGTCTTCCCTCCGTGGGCGGCCGCCTTGTCGTACGTCTTGATGCCGGACGACGAGGTGAAGTGCTCGGCCTGCCGGTGGCGGGGCTGGAGCTGCGACTGGTCGTGGCCGGACAGCGCGGCCTGGCCGCCGCCTCCGTTGTCGGTGTAGGAGGCGTCGATGACTCCGAAGATGTTCGCGTTCGGGTCGTGTCCGCCGTCGATCGCGGTCTTGATCGTGCCGGAGCACCCGTTGACGGTGGTGATGGGGTGTCCGTGGCTGTCGTGGCCGAGGACGAAGCGCACCTCGACCTTGGAGCAGTCGATCGTGCCGTCCTCGGGATCGGTGACGGTCACCTTGAACGGGATGTCGTCCCCGAAGTCGAACAGCTGCCCGTCACCGGGGAGTTCCAGGTTCACCTTGGGTGCCGTGTTGCCCACGGTCACATGGACGCTTGCCGCGCCGGTGCGCCCGGTGGGGTCCTTGGCGGTGACGGTGGCGGTGTAGGTGCCGTTCTTCTTGTACGTGTACGTCGGGTTGGCGGCCGTGGAGGTTCCGCCGTCGCCGAAGTCCCAGGCGTACGTGAGTGCGTCGCCGTCACCGTCCGTGGTGCCCGCGGAGGAGAACTGCACCTTCAGCGGTGCGGTGCCGGATGTCTTGTTGACAGCTGCCTCGGCGACGGGTGAACGGCCACCGGTGGCGTTCTCGATGCGGTAGAGCGCGGAGTTCTCGTCGCCGCCGAACCAGGAGAGACCGTAGTCCAGGACGTACAGCGCCCCGTCCGGGCCGAAGGCCATGTCCATCACCTGGGTCCCGGACCACGGGATGTCGTTGATGGACTTGACCGTGCCGTCGCCGTCCTGCTCGATGCGCTTGATCCATTGCCGGCCGAACTCGCCGGCGAAGAAGTCCCCGTCGTACGCCTCGGGGAACTTCACGGGCGAGTCGAGGTCGGCGTCGTAGTGGTAGACGGGGCCGCCCATCGGCGACTCGGAACCGGTACCGAACTCGGGCACGGAGCCGCCGTCGTACGGAATCCACGCGGGCTGCGCCGCGGGCAGGTCGACCAGGCCGGTGTTGTGCGGCGAAGTGTTCTTCGGGGCTGCGCAGTCGAAGGCGGCGCCGGAGGTCTTCGTCGCGAAGTCGTAGTCGATGAAGGGGTCGTTGTTCCCGGTGCAGAACGGCCAGCCGAAGTTGCCCGCCTTGGTCACCCGGGCGAACTCGACCTGTCCGGCCGGTCCGCGCTTCGGGTCGGCCGCGCCCGCGTCGGGGCCGTAGTCACCGACATACACGATGCCGGTGGCCTTGTCGACGCTGAAGCGGAACGGGTTGCGGAAGCCCATCGCGTAGATCTCGGGCCGGGTCTTGTCCGTGCCCGGGGCGAAGAGGTTGCCCTCGGGGATGGTGTACGAGCCGTCGTCGGCGACCTTGATCCTCAGGACCTTGCCGCGCAGGTCGTTGGTGTTGCCCGAGGTGCGCCGGGCGTCGAACGCCGGGTTGCGGTCGGGGCGCTGGTCGATGGGGCTGTAGCCGTCGGAGGCGAACGGGTTGGAGTCGTCACCGGTCGACAGGTACAGGTTGCCCTGGGCGTCGAAGTCGATGTCGCCGCCGACGTGGCAGCAGATGCCGCGCGACGTCTTGACGTCGAGGACCTTCTTCTCGCTGGCCAGGTCGAGGGTGCCGTCCTCCTTGAGGACGAAGCGGGACAGCCGGTTCACTCCGTCGAACTTGGCGAAGTCGGCGGCGGTCCCGGTCTCGGGCGCGTCGCCCGCGGGGGTGTCCAGCGTGGGTGCGTAGTAGAGGTAGATCGCCCGGTTCTCGCTGAACTCGGGGTCGATGCCGACGCCCTGGAGGCCTTCCTCGTCGTGCGAGTAGACGGGCAGGACGCCGGAGACCTTGGTGTTGCCGGCGCTGTCGGTGATCCGCAGCTCGCCGTTGCGCGAGGTGTGCAGGACGCTGCGGTCGGGGAGCACGGCCAGCGACATGGGCTCGCCGGTCTCGGCTGCGCCCTTGGCGAGGGTGACCTGCTGGAAGTCCTCGGCCGCCGCGTCGGCGGCGGCCGGCGAGGACGGTCCTGCTGCGGCCGCTCCGGGCGAGGCACCCAGGGCGAGGGTGGCCGCCGCGAGCAGTCCGCCGGTGAGCAGCGCGAGGGATTTACGGACGCGGAGCCGCGTTCTGCTCCTGCTTCTGGTTCTGTGCACGAGTGTCCTCCGGAGAGTGCCGGTTGTACGGGCGGGTGCTGCCGTGCCGTTCTGCGCGGGGACTGCCGCGCAGGTCATACGGGGCCTGTGGGGCGCCGGTGACCCGGGTCATGTCATGAACACGTTTGGGACGGTAGACCTGTTCGTCCGGGACGGAAAGCCCTTACGCAGCGGTCTTGTTGAACTTTTTCCTGCATCAGGACAAAGCGGTGCGAGGGCAGGGGTGAGCGCGGGGTGGCGGCCGACTCTCTGCCTGCCCCGCCCCTTCACGAACCGGGACTCCGCCCCGGACCCCGGTCCTCGATCGCCGGACGGGCTTGGTTTTCGGCGACCGAGGAGCGGAGGACCGGGGGCAGCCCCCCGGAAGGACCCGTCAGTCCCCGCCCCCGAACGCCGCGTCGAACGAAGCCGACGGTGGCTCGAAGTCATACCGCTTCAGCGTGGCAAGCGCTTCCGGCGCACCCGCCAGCCGGTCCATCCCCGCGTCCTCCCACTCGACGGAGATCGGCCCCTCGTACTCGATGGACCGGAGCATCCGGAAGACGTCCTCCCACGGCACGTCACCGTGCCCGGCGGAGACGAAGTCCCAGCCGCGCCGCGGGTCGCCCCACGGCAGATGGGAGCCGAGTCGGCCATTGCGGCCGTCCAGCCGCCTGCGGGCCTCCTTGCAGTCCACGTGGTAGATCCGGTCCCGGAAGTCGTACAGGAAGCCGACCGGGTCGAGGTCCTGCCAGACGAAGTGGCTGGGGTCGAAGTTCAGCCCGAACGCGGCCCGGTGGCCGACGGCCTCCAGAGCGCGGTGCGTGGTCCAGTAGTCGTACGCGATCTCGCTGGGGTGCACCTCGTGGGCGAACCGCACGCCCTCCGCGTCGAAGACGTCCAGGATCGGGTTCCAGCGCTCGGCGAAGTCCTCGTAACCCCGCTCGATCATCTGCGGCGGGACGGGCGGGAACATCGCGACCAGGTGCCAGATCGAGGAGCCGGTGAAGCCGATGACGGTACGCACACCGAAGGCGGCGGCCGCGCGGGCGGTGTTCTTGATCTCCTCGGCGGCCCGTTGGCGCACCCCTTCGGGTTCACCGTCGCCCCAGATCCGGGCCGGCAGGATCCCCTGGTGCCGTTCATCGATCGGGTTGTCGCAGACGGCCTGGCCGACGAGGTGGTTGGAGATCGCCCAGCACTTCAGTCCGTACTTGTCGAGCAGCTGCCGCCGCCCGTCCAGATAGCCGGGGTCGGTCAGAGCCTTGTCGACCTCGAAGTGGTCGCCCCAGCAGGCGAGTTCGAGCCCGTCGTACCCGAAGTCCCGGGCCAGCCGGCAGACCTCCTCCAGCGGCAGGTCGGCCCACTGGCCGGTGAAGAGTGTGAAGGGACGGGGCATGCGCAGGACCTCCTAGAGAACTACGGGGGTGTGTACGGAGTTCTTCTCGGCGCTCTCCTCCACCGCTGCGAGCACCCGCTGCACCTGCAGTCCGTCGGCGAACGACGGTGCGGGGGCGGTTCCTTCGGCGATCGTCCGCACCAGGTCACGGGCCTGGTGGACGAAGGTGTGCTCGTAGCCCAGGGCGTGGCCCGGCGGCCACCACGCCTCCAGGTAGGGGTGTTGGGGTTCGGTGACGAGGATGCGCCGGAACCCTGCCGTGGTGGCGGGTTCGGTGTGGTCGTGGAAGGACAGTTCGTTGAGCCGTTCCAGATCGAAGGCGAGCGAGCCGTGCTCCCCGTTGATCTCCAGCCGCAGCGCGTTCTTCCGTCCGGCCGCCATCCGGGTCGCCTCGAACGAGGCCAGCGCCCCGGAGGCGAGCCGGCCGGTGAACAGGGCCGCGTCGTCGACGGTCACCGCGCCCCGCTCGGCCGAGTCCGCGGCGCCGGAGAGCCCGGCCGACGGGCCGGCGAGCAGCGGCCGTTGCGTCACGAACGTCTCACTGACCGCCGACACCCCGACCAGCAGCTCCCCCGCCAGATACTGGGCCAGGTCGACGATGTGCGCCCCCAGGTCGCCGAGCGCTCCCGAGCCGGCCCGCTCCCGCTTCAGCCGCCAGGTGAGCGGTGATTCGGGGTCGACGAGCCAGTCCTGGAGGTAGGTGGCGCGGACATGCCTCAAGGTGCCGATCCTCCCCTCGGCGATCAGCTGCCGGGCATACGTGATCGCGGGCACCTTGCGGTAGTTGAAGCCCACCATCGCCACCTGACCGCGGGCCGCCGCGCGCTCCGCCGCCTCGGTCATGGCCTCGGCCTCGGCGACCGTGTTGGCGAGCGGCTTCTCGCACAGCACGTGTTTGCCCGCCTCCAGGGCGGCGATGGCGATCTCGGCATGGCTGTCGCCGGGGGTGCAGATGTCGACGAGCTGCACATCGTCCCGGTCGATCAGGGCCCGCCAGTCGGTCTCCGCCGCCGCCCAGCCGTGGCGGGCGGCCGCCGCCTCGACCGCTGCCCGGTCGCGTCCGCAGATCGCGGCGAGAGCCGGTTTCATCGGCAGTTCGAAGACGTGTCCGGCGGTGCGCCACCCCTGCGAGTGGGCGGCGCCCATGAACGCGTATCCGACCATGCCGACTCCCAGCGTCGGCGCACTCGTCATCGGCCGATACGTCGGCGGCGGCGCTGCGGCCTCCTGATCCGTCTCTTCCCTACGGGCCATCCGGGCTTCCTCCTCGTCGGTCGTTCGATGGGCTCGGCAGGAGGGTCAGGACCCTCCTGCGGGGCGGATCAGCTGAAGCCCGTCGGCAGGTACTGGTCGATGTTCTCCTTGGTGACCACGGCCGAGTAGAGGGTGAGACTGGTCGGGATCTCCAGTTCGGCCAGGCCGCCGATGCCCTTGCCCTGTCCGAGTGCGCGGGCCAGGTCGATGGCGGACGCGGCCATCGTCGGCGGGTAGAGAACGGTGGCCTTCAGCACGCTGTTGTCGGCCTTGATGGCATCCATCGCGGACTTGGCACCGGCGCCGCCGACCATCAGGAATTCGTCGCGGCCCGCCTGCTGGATGGCGCGCAGCGCGCCCACGCCCTGATCGTCGTCGTGGTTCCACAGGGCGTCGAACTTCTTCTGCGCCTGAAGGAGTTGGGCCATCTTCGCCTGGCCCGACTCGACGGTGAAATCGGCGGCCTGACGGGCCACCAGTTTGATGTTGGGGTAGTTCTTCAGCGCGTCGGCGAAGCCCTGGCTGCGCTGCTTGGTGAGCTCCAGGTTGTCGATGCCGGCCAGCTCGACGACCTTGGCGTTCGCCTTGTCCTTGAGCTGCTCGCCGATGTACGTACCGGCGTTGAGGCCCATGCCGTAGTTGTCGCCGCCGACCCAGCAGCGGTACGCCTGCGGCGAGGCGAAGATCCGGTCCAGGTTGACGACGGGGATACCCGCCTTCATCGCTTCCAGACCGACCTGGGTGAGCGCCTTGCCGTCGGCGGGGAGGATGACGAGGACGTCGACCTTCTTGTTGATGAGGGTCTTGACCTGGCCGATCTGCGCGGCGGTGTCGTTGGAGCCCTCGGTGATCTCCAGGGTCACCTCGGAGTACTTCGCCGCCCGCGACTTGGCGTTCTCGTTGATGGCGTTGAGCCAGCCGTGGTCGGCCTGCGGGCCCGCGAAGCCGATGGTGACGGGCTTGCCGGGCTTGTCGTCGGCGGCGGGCTGATTGCTCTGCGCGGTCTCCGATTTCTTGGGCTCGTTGCTGGTGCAGGCGGTGAGGAGGGCGCCCGCGGAGACGGCTGCGGTGCCGAAGAGCAGTCCTCTGCGGCTGGTTTCTGGCATGGCTGTCAAACCCTTCATCCGGTGCGTGACATGTCACATATGGCGTACAGGGCGGTGGGTGGGGTGGAGAAGCGGAGCTGCCGGGAGTGCGCCCGAGGGCTCAGGTCTCCCCGTGCGCCGATGTGCGGCGCTGGACCAGGACGGCGGCGACGATGATCGCGCCCTTGGCGATCTGCTGGACATCGCTCTGCAGATTGTTGAGAGCGAAGATGTTGGTGATGGTGGTGAAGACGAGGACGCCGAGGACGGAGCCGACGATGGTGCCGCGTCCGCCGCTGAGCAGGGTGCCGCCGATGATCGCTGCGGCGATGGCGTCGAGCTCGTACAGATTGCCGTTGGTGTTCTGTCCCGAGCCGGAAAGGATGATCAGCATGAAGGCGGCGATGCCGCAGCACAGCCCGGAGAGCAGATAGAGGTAGAGCCGCTGCCGTCGTACGTCGATACCGGCCAGCCTGGCCGCTTCCGCGTTGCCGCCGACCGCGACCGTACGTCGTCCGAAGGTCGTGCGGTTCAGCACCAGCCAGCCGATGACGGTCACCGCGGCGAACATCATGACCAGGGGCGGGATGCCGAGGACGTACGAGTCGGGCAGGCCCAGGTCGAGGACCGACTTGACGGTGACGATCTGGGTCTTGCCGTCGGTGATCTGGAGGGCGAGCCCGCGGGCCGAGGCGAGCATGGCCAGCGTCGCGATGAACGGCACCATCCGGCCGTACGCGATGAGCACCCCGTTCACCAGCCCGGCACCGAGTCCGACGATCACGGCGGTGAACAGAATTCCCGCGAACCCGTACTCCTGGGTGGCGAGCGTGGTCGCCCAGACGGAGGCGAGCGCGACCATCGCGCCGACCGACAGATCGATGCCGCCGCTGGTGATGACGAAGGTCATCCCGACGGTGACGACGCCGATGACGGACGACTGGGTCAGGATCAGCTGAAGGTTCCCGGTGTCCAGGAACGCGTCGGGCTCGGTGAACCCGCCGACGGCGACAAGTACGGCGAGGACGCCGAGGAGCGAGAGGTTGCGGACGTCCGCGCGCAGGCCGAAGGTGCGCGAAGGTCCGTCCTTCTTACGGGGTTCGGCGACCGGGGCGGGGGCGGCCCCCTTGTCCGGCCCGCCCTGCTGTGCCGAGGAGACGGGCTGCGTCATGACGTCGGGCTCCCTTCCATCACTAGGTCGAGTACGCGGTGCTCGTCGAGCTCCCGGGCGTCCGCCGTATGCACGACGCGGCCCTCGCGGAGCACCAGCACCCGGTCGGCGAGGCCCAGCACTTCGGGCACCTCGCTGGAGACGAGCAGCACGGCGAGGCCTTCATCGGCCAGCCGGCGGATCACGGCGTAGAGCTCGGCGCGGGCGCCGACGTCGACACCGCGGGTCGGTTCGTCGAGCAACAGCACCCGGCAGCCGCGCAGCAGCCAGCGGGCCAGGACGGCTTTCTGCTGATTGCCGCCGGAGAGCGTGCGGACGGGGGTGTCCGGGTTGTCGGGACGCAGGGAGAGCTCGCGGGTGGCGGCACGGGCCGCCCGGCGCTCGGCCCCCCGGTCGAGCCAACCTGCCCTGGAGAAGCGGGACATGGAGGAGACGGAGACATTGCGGGTGACGGATTCGAGCATCAGCAGGGCCTGCGCCTTGCGTTCCTCCGGGGCGAGCCCGATGCCTGCGGCGACGGCCGCGCGGACGCTGCCGGGCCGGAGCTGTTTGCCGGCCACGGTGACCCGTCCGGCGCTCGGCCTGCGGGCGCCGTAGACGGTCTCCAGGATCTCGGAGCGCCCCGATCCGACGAGTCCGGCCAGGCCGACGATCTCGCCGGGCCGGAGCTCAAGGTCCAGCGGGTCGAATTCGCCCTTCCTGGCCAGTCCCTCGACCTTCAGTACCGGCTCCGCCACTGCCGCTCCCGCGCTGCCCGTGGCGCGCGGCGGGAAGACGTACTCGACATTGCGGCCGGTCATCATGGCAACGATGTCTCGTGTCGGTGTGGACTTGGCGGGCAGCCCCACGGCGACGGCCCGGCCGTCCTTGAGCACGGTCACACGGTCGCCGATCCGGCGGATCTCCTCCAGGCGGTGCGAGATGTAGACGACGGCGACTTTGTCGGCGGTGAGGGCGGCGACGATACGGAAGAGGTTGTCGACCTCGTCGGGGTCGAGTGCGGCGGACGGCTCATCCATCACGATGAGCCGTACGTCGTGGGAGAGCGCCCGCGCCATGGAGACGATCTGCTGCTGGGCGGCGGACAGTTCGCCGACCGCCCTGGCCGGGTCGATCTCCGGGTGGCCGAGCCGCTTCAGCAGTGCGGCGGCCGCCGTGCGGCCCTCGCGGGTACGGACGACGAAGCGGGCGGTGGTGGGTTCATGGCCGAGGAAGACGTTCTCGGCGACCGACAGTCCCTCGACCAGGTCGAGTTCCTGGTAGATGGTGGCGATGCCCAGGCGCATCGCGGCGATGGGCGACTTGAGCGCGGCCGGTTCGCCGCGCCAGGTGATCTCGCCGCCGTCGGGCTGATGGGCCCCGGCGAGCACCTTGATGAGGGTGGACTTGCCGGCGCCGTTCTGCCCGAGGAGACAGTGGACTTCGCCGGCCTGGACCTCCAGGTCGACGCCGTCCAGGGCGCGTACTCCGGGGAACGACTTGGTGATGCCGGACATGGTGAGCAGGGGTGGTTCCGGTGCCATGACAAATCCCCTCGGCTAGTGGGGTCTCCCCGGCTCGAGCGCAGCCGAGAGCTTGGGGAAGGCCGGTGAGCGGGCAGGGCTGTACCAGGTGCGGTGGTGCGGGTGTTTCCGGTCTGTGCCGATGTGCTGCCGGCCCGAGGGTCAGGCCGGTGAGAACAGGTGGTCGCTGATGAGGCGGGCGGCGCCGATCACTCCGGCGGCCGGTCCCAACTCGCCCAGCACGATGGGAAGATTGCCGGTGGCCAGCGGCAGCGACTGCCGGTAGACCTGGGTCCGGACGCTGGCGAGGAGCGTGTGGCCGAGTCCGGTCACACCGCCGCCGATCACCACCAGTCCGGGATTGAAGAAGCTGACAAGTCCCGCGATGACCTGGCCGACCCGGTTGCCGCCTTCGCGGATCAGGTCGAGCGAGGTCGCGTCACCGGCGGCCGCGGCGGCGGCCACATCGGCGGCGGTGAGCTTTCCGGCCGCCTCCAGCCGGCCCGCGAGTTCCGCCGACTGCCCGGCGCGCGCCGCGTCCTCGGCGTCGCGGGCGAGCGCGGCACCGCTGAAGTGGGCTTCCAGGCAGCCCCGGTTGCCGCAGGCGCAGGCGCGTCCTTCGGGCTCGACCTGGATGTGGCCGATGTCTCCGGCGCTGCCCGTCGTACCGCGGTGGACCTCGCCGCCGACGACGATGCCGCAGCCGATACCTGTACCGATCTTGACGCAGAGGAAGTCGCCCACGGAGCGCGCGACGCCCGCGTGCTGCTCCCCCATCGCCATCAGGTTCACATCGTTGTCGACCATGACGGGGCAGCCCAGTTCCTGGCTGAGCGCCTCGCGTACCGGGAAGCCGTCCCAGCCCGGCATGATCGGCGGTGCGACCGGTACCCCTTCGGGGAAGCGGACCGGTCCGGGTACGCCGATGCCCGCGCCGTCGAATCCTTCGGCGAGCCCGGAGGCCCGGAGCTTGGCCGCCATGGACAGCACCTGCTCGAAGATGGCGACGGGCCCTTCGCGTACGTCCATGGGGTGGTTGAGGTGACCCAGGACCTCCAACTCGGCGTTGGTGACGGCCACATCGACGGATGTGGCACCGATGTCGACGCCGAGGAAGCGCAGCTGCGGGGCGAGCCGGATGTTGTGCGAGCGACGTCCTCCGCGGGATGCGGCGAGTCCGTCGGCCACGACAAGTCCGGTCTCCAGCAGCCTGTCGACCTCGACGGCGAGCTTGGAGCGGGAGAGATCGACCTGATCCCCCAGCTGTGCCCGTGAGTTGGGCCCGCCGTCGCGCAACAGCCTGAGCAGTCGCGCTTGATGCGCATTCGCGGGTCGTGCCGTCATACGTCTCACGCGCCCCTCCCCGCCACATCGGCCTGTCCGTCGGGCTTTCGAGGGGAACGTAGCAGCGGTTGCCGGGAGTGGGAAGAAGTTGCGCAGGAATCCGCTACAACTTTCTCCACACCGAGGACAAAGCCGTTCGGTCAGGTCATGGTCCGGCCACCGGCGCGGGTGACATTCGGGGCGTGCACCGGGGCGGTTCGGGTCGGAGGTCAGCGATGCCGGAACGGGCCGTCCAGGGCCGCCCACTGGAGCAGCATGATGGTCTTGGCGTCGGCGATGGCCCCGCCGCGGACCATGGAGAGAGCCTCCTCGAAGGGGAGTTCCACGGTCTCGATGTCCTCGCCCTCGGCCGCGACCCCGTGTGCGCCGGCGGTGTCTGCCGTCGAACGGTAGGGGGCGGCGAAGAAGTGCAGGCGTTCGGTGACCGAGCCGGGGCTCATGTAGACGTCGAAGACGCGCTCGGGGGTGCCGACGAGGTGTCCGGTCTCCTCGGCCGCTTCCCTGCGGATGGCTTCCTCGGGGCTGTCGCCGTCGAGCAGCCCGGCGGCGGTCTCGATCAGCATCCCGTCGTGGTGCCCGTTGACGTAGGCGGGCAGCCGGAACTGACGGGTCAGCAGAACTGTGCGGCGATCGGGGTGGTAGAGCAGAATCGTGGCGCCGTCGCCCCGGTCGTAGGTCTCGCGCTGTTCCCGGCTCCAATGGCCGTCGCTGTGCTGATAGTCGAAGGTCGTCCTGCGCAGGACGTACCAGTCGCAGGACAGCACCTCCACGTCGCTGATGCGCACCCGCGGATTGCCGGTCAGGTCGCGGCCGTGCCGGTCCAGACCGGTGCGCCCGCGGCGGTCGGGGGTGTCCAGGCCTGCGGTCATGATGTGTGCTCCTCGCGGTTGATCCGGTTCTCAGGCCAGGACGGTGCCAACGCCCGCGTCGCGCAGGGCGGACAGCGTCAGCGGGCCATTGGGGTGGGTGGCGGCGTCCTGGGCCGCGCTGTCGGTGACGAACACGTCCACCGCACCGACGGCGGCGACCTGACTGAACGCGCGCACCCCGAGTTTGGTCGCGTCGGCAACGGCGATGGTCCGATCCGATTGCGCGAGCGCGGCCTGCTTGACGGCCGCGTCGTCCAGCGAGAACTCCGACCAGCCGTACTCGGCGTGCACACCGCCGATGGACAGTACGAAGCAGTCGAAGGCCAGCGCCTCGATGGTGCGCAGGGCCAGCGGGCCGACCAGCGACTGTTCACCGGGGCGGGACCGGCCGCCGACGATCAGCAGCTCGATGCCGGGCCGGTCCGCCAGGCGGACCGCGGCTTGAAGACTGAGCACCGCCACCGTCAGGGGCGCCCGTTCGGCCAGGTGCTCGGCGACGTGCACGGTGGTGGTGCCCGCGTCGAGGAGCACCCGCGATCCCGGCTCCACCATCGCGGCCACGGCCGCACCGAGCCGGTCCTTCGTCGCGGCCTGCCACGGCTCACGGGCAACGAAGCCCGCGCCCTCCTCCCGCGGACGCGTGGCGACCGCACCGCCGTGCACCCTGCGCACCAGCCCCTGCCGCTCCAGTGCGTCGAGATCCCGGCGGACGGTCATTTCGGAGACCCCCAGGCGATGGGAGAGCTCCGACACGGAAACCCGGTCGGAGCCCTGCACCAATCGCAGGGTCAGGTCCAGACGATTGGCGACACCCATGACTCATTTCTAACACATCGATGTTCGATTGAACATCTGATCGTGAGAAAACCGGGCGGCACCAGGGACCAGGACGGCGCGGAACGCGGAAAAGGGCCGGGGCTCAAAGCCCAGACCCTTCTCTCACCACGCCGTTCGACCTGTCCGGCCGCGCGCTAGCTCTCTTCGCGCTGGTGGTACGTCTTGCGCGTGTGTTCCGTGTGCGCCCTCATGATCTCCGTGGCCCGCCGCTCGTCACGCGAGGAGATCGCCGCGATGAGCGAGCGGTGCTCGATCCAGGACTGGGTGCCGCGCCGGCGGGCCACCGGGGTGTAGTACCAGCGCACCCGGCGGTCCACCTGCCCGGCGAGTTCGGACAGGACTACATTGCCGGCCAGCTCCATGACCTTGGCATGGAAGGCCGCGTTGGTGGCGACCGCCAGGTCCACGTCGTCGTCGGCGACAGCCTGCTCACCCTTGGCGCAGAGCTCCTCCAGGGCGGCGATCCCGGCCGTGCCGGAGTTGGCCGCGGCAAGACGGGCGGCCTCGGCCTCCAGGAGGGTGCGGACCGAGAGCAGCTGGTCGGCCTCGTCCTCGGTGGGCTCATGGACGAATGCGCCCTGGGCGGGCCGCAGATCGACCCAGCCCTCGGTGTTCAGCCGCTGCAACGCCTCCCGCACCGGCTGCCTGGACACTCCGAGATGGCCGGCCAGCTCGCTCTCGACCAGATGCTGGCCGGGGCGGAGCGCACGCGTCGTTATGAGCTCGAGCAGCGCCTCGTACACGCGCTCGCGTAGCGGACCGGGCCGTTCCAGCTTCGGCACAGCCCCTTGCGGCAGTCCTGTGGACAACATCGCGGTCCCCCTCCGGGCGACGAGCAATTGCTTATCGTCTACAGTCTACCGAGCGCAACGCCCCTCAGGGACAGCGGATCACCTGACCCGCGTACGAGAGATTCCCGCCGAAGCCGAAAAGCAGCACCGGCCCGCCGCTGAGGACCTCGCCGCGTTCCACCAGCTTGGACAGGGCCATCGGGATGGACGCCGCGGACGTATTGCCGGAATCCACGACATCCCGGGCGATGACCGCGTTGACCGCACCGATCTTCCTGGCGACCGGTTCGATGATCCTCAGATTGGCCTGATGCAGTACCACCGCGGCCAGATCCTCGGGGGCGACACCGGCCTTCTCGCACACTCTGCGGGCGATGGGCGGCAGCTGCGTGGTGGCCCAGCGGTATACGGACTGCCCCTCCTGCGCGAAGCGCGGGGGCGTCCCCTCGATCCGTACCGCGTTCCCCATCTCCGGCACCGAGCCCCACAGCACGGGGCCGATCCCGGGCCGGTCGCCGCCGTCCGGGTCCGCGACGACGACCGCCGCACCGGCTCCGTCGCCGAGCAGGACACAGGTGCTGCGGTCGGTCCAGTCCGCGATGTCCGCCATCTTGTCGGCGCCGATGACGAGGACGCGCTCGGCCGCGCCCGCCCTGATCGCGTGATCGGCGGTGGCGAGGGCGTGCGTGAAGCCGGAGCAGACGACATTGATGTCCATCACCGCGGGCGAGCCCATGCCGAGCCGGGCGGCGACCCGGGCCGACATGCTCGGTGAACGGTCGATCGCGGTGGAGGTCGCGACAAGAACCAGATCGACTTCGGCGGGCTGCAGCCCCGCCGCGGCGAGCGCCTTGCCCCCCGCGTGCGCGGCCATCTCGTCCACCGGCTCGTCAGGGCCTCCGACACGGCGGGTCTTGATGCCGACGCGACTGGTGATCCACTCGTCACTGGTGTCGACCATGGCCGCCAGATCGTCGTTGGTGAGCACCTTGGCGGGCTGATAGTGGCCGAGCGCCACGACACGTGAGCCGGTCATGTAGAGGTTCCCCTCGCTGTATGGCAGGAACTATCCAGTCTTGGTGGCTACCGCCCGGTACGCGTGCACGTGATCCCACAGGATTACCGGCCGAGGCTTGGAGGCTTGACAACACCCTTGACCGCCCTGAACGCATACTGTAGACAATATTCTGTCGACTTGGCATCGCCTCCTGTTCCCTCGCTCGGTCCCTTACCGAACGGAGAGCCCCGTGAAAGTCGCAGTTGTCGGTGCCGGTGCGATCGGCGCCTATGTCGGGGCCGCGCTCCACCGCGCCGGCGCCGAGGTCCATCTCATCGCCCGCGGGCCGCATCTGGCCGCGATGCGGCGTGACGGCGTACGCGTCCTCAGCCCTCGCGGAGACTTCACCGCGCGCCCCTCGGCCACCGACGACCCCTCCGAGGTGGGGCCCGTCGACTATGTGTTTCTCGGGCCCAAGGCCAACTCCTATGCGGCATCGGGCCCGCTGGTTCATCCGCTGCTGCACGGGGACACCGCGGTCATCGCCGCGCAGAACGGCATCCCGTGGTGGTACTTCCACGGGCTCACCGGCCCGCACGCCGGACGCCGCATCAACAGCGTCGACCCGGCGGGCACGGTCAGCGCCACCCTGCCGCCCGAACGCGCCATCGGCTGCGTCGTCTACGCCGCCACGGAGATCGAGGCACCGGGCGTCGTGCGCCACCTCGAAGACGCCTGCCGGGTGTGCGTCGTCGAGGTGGAGGGGGCCCACACCCTCGCCCCGGCGTGCTCGCGCCGTGCGGAGCCGGGCATGACGGTCCGGACGGACAGTGAGCGCGCCCGGCACAGCCGCAAGGTCGTGCTGGAGCTGCTCGCCTCGTCCACGGACCTGTCGACGACGCCGCGGGCCGCCGAGTGGATCAAGGAGTACGAGGCGAAACCGGACCGCTTCGGCGTCGAGGCGGCGCGCGTCGACGAGGAACCGAAGGTGGACAACGATCTCTACGTCCGCGAATACGACAAATGCATCCTCTGCTACAAGTGCGTCGACGCCTGCGGCGAGCAGTGGCAGAACACCTTCGCGATCGCCCTCGCGGGCCGCGGCTTCGACGCCCGTATCTCCACCGAGCACGACGCACCGCTCACCGATTCGGCCTGTGTCTACTGCGGCAACTGCATCGAGGTGTGCCCCACCGGGGCGCTCTCCTTCAAGACCGAATTCGATATGCGCGCGGCCGGGACCTGGGACGAACAGGCCCAGACGAAGACCACCACCATCTGCGCGTACTGCGGTGTCGGCTGCAATGTCACACTCCATGTGCAGGACAATGAGATCGTCAAGGTCACCTCTCCGCACGACAATCCGGTGACCCACGGCAACCTCTGCATCAAGGGCCGGTTCGGCTTCCAACACGTACAGAATCGGGTTTAACCGCTATGGGACGGGTCACCGAGCGTCGCCGCACCATCCGTATCCGGGACGGGGCCGTCACCACGCGCCCCGACACGCTCGTCGCCGAGGAGCCCCTGGAGATCCGGCTGAACGGCAAGCCGCTCGCCATCACGATGCGCACGCCGGGCGACGACTTCGCCCTGGCGGCGGGCTTCCTGGTGAGCGAGGGCGTGATTGGTGACGGCTCCGAGGTGCAGGGGATCGTCTACTGCGCCGGGGCCACGGCGGACGGCGTCAACACGTACAACGTCGTGGATGTGAAGCTCGCCCCCGGCGTCCCGGTCCCCGACATCACACTCGAACGCAATGTGTACACCACGTCGTCCTGCGGGCTGTGCGGAAAGGCGAGCCTCGACGCGGTGCGCACCACCACCCGGCATCCGATCGCCGACGCTCCCCCGGTCCGGGTCGAGCCCGCCCTGCTCGCCGCCCTCCCCGACCGACTGCGCGCCGCGCAGCGGGTCTTCGACCGGACCGGGGGTCTGCACGCGGCGGCGCTGTTCTCCGAGACGGGTGAACTGCTCGACGTCCGGGAGGACGTCGGCCGGCACAACGCGGTCGACAAGCTGGTCGGCCGGGCTCTGACCGACCACCGGCTGCCGCTGTCCCGGGCGATTCTGCTGGTGTCGGGGCGGGCCTCGTTCGAGCTGGCCCAGAAGGCGGTGATGGCCGGGATCCCGATGCTCGCGGCGGTCTCGGCACCGTCTTCCCTCGCCGTCGATCTGGCGGCCGAGACCGGACTGACCCTGGTCGGCTTTCTGCGGGGTCCTTCCATGAACGTGTACGCGGGTGAGCACCGCATTGCCCTGGAGGCGACGGTCGGCCAGGGCTGATACGCCCCGCCCGTCTGCACGGGTCAGGGGTCCGGCCGGCGGGGAGCGCCCCCTGCGCCGGCCGGTCCCACCCTCTGGGCGGGACTCCGGGCGCATCCTCAGCCCACCGTGACGGGCTCCCGTGACACCGCACTGTTCTCCCGGTTCTCCTCCTGCGGATCGCGCGAGCGGCGCTTGGCGATCACCGCGCACACCATCAGCTGCATCTGGTGGAAGAGCATGAGCGGCAGTACGGCGAGGGACGCCTGCGCCCCGAACAGGACGCTCGCCATCGGCAGCCCGGAGGCCAGGCTCTTCTTCGAGCCGGCGAACTGGATGGCGATCCGGTCCCCACGGTCGAAGCCGAGCCGCTTCGCCCCGTACCAGCTCAGCGCGAGCATCAGCGCGAGCAGCACCGCCTCGGCGCCGAGCAGCGCCCCGAGCCTGGCCGGGGTGACCTGGTGCCAGATGCCCGCGACCATGCCCTCGCTGAATGCCGTGTAGACGACGAGCAGGATCGAGCCGCGGTCGACATGGCCGAGGACCTTCTTGTGGCGGGTGATGAAGCCACCGATCCAGCGGCGCAGCAGCTGCCCCGCGACGAACGGCAGCAGCAGCTGGACCGCGATCTTCAGCAGCGCATCGGCCGAGAATCCACCGCCGCTGTTGCCCAGCAGCGCGGCGGCGAGCAGCGGCGTGAGGAAGATGCCGGCGATCGAGGAGAAGGAGCCCGCACAGATCGCCGCGGGCACATTGCCGCGGGCGATCGAGGTGAAGGCGATCGACGACTGGATCGTCGAGGGGACGAGGCACAGGAAGAGGAAGCCGCTGTAGAGCTGCGGCGTCAGGACGTACGGCACCAGTCCCTTGGCCGCGAGACCGAGCAGCGGAAACGCCACGAAGGTGCAGACGAGGACGGTGAGGTGGAGCCGCCAGTGCTTGAGGCCGTCGAGTGCCTCGGCGGTGGAGAGACGGGCGCCGTACAGGAAGAAGAGAAAGGCGACGGCCCCGGTCGAGGCGCCGCCCGCCACATCGGCGGCGGTCCCCGATGCGGGCAGGATCGCCGCCAGCACGACCGTGCCGATCAGCGCCAGGATGTACGGGTCGATCGGCAGCCAGGACGGCAGTTTCAGGGTGCGGCGGCTCATGTGCTCCACATGTTCTCTTGGTTCTGGTCGTGCCCCTCTCCATCCTGCTCTTGATCATCGCGATCGGGAATCCGGCATACCGCTCTCACTGTCATCACGGTTCGCGATAGCCTGGGGGCCATGTACGACCCCGCGCAGTTGCGTACCTTTCTCGCCGTCGCCCAGACACTGAGCTTCACCCAGGCGGCCCGTCGGCTGGGTGTGCGGCAGTCCACGGTGAGCCAGCATGTGCGGCGCCTGGAGGATGCGACGGGGCGGCAGCTGTTCACCCGGGACACGCACCGGGTCGATCTCACCGTGGACGGTGAGGCGATGCTCGGTTTCGCCCGGACGATACTTGAGGCCCATGAGCGGGCCGCGACCTTCTTCACCGGCACCCGGCTGCGCGGACGGCTGCGGTTCGGGGCCTCCGAGGACTTCGTGCTGACGCGGCTGCCGGAGATCCTGGAGTCGTTCCGCCGCGACCACCCGGAGGTCGAGCTGGAGCTGACGGTGGAGCTCTCCGGGACGCTGCACCAGCGGCTGGCTGCGGGCCGGCTCGATCTGGTGCTCGCCAAGCGGCGCGCCGGCGACACGCACGGCGAACTGGTCTGGCAGGACGCGCTCACCTGGATAGGTGCACCGCAGCTGCGGATCGACCCGGATCGTCCGGTGCCGCTGATCCTCTTCCCACCGCCGGGCATCACCCGGGCCCGCGCTCTGGAGGTCCTGGAGGAGCACGGCCGGTCCTGGCGTGTCGCCTGTACGAGCACCAGCCTCAGCGGACTGATCGCTGCGGCCCACGCGGGCCTTGGCGTGATGGCTCACAGCCGGGGACTGATCCCGCCGGGTCTGGCGCCGGTGCCGGCCAGAGCGGGTCTGCCGGAGCTGGGCGATGTGGATTTCGTCCTGCTGCACGGCCGCCGCCGGGACGGGGCGCAGGAGGCCGCGGACGCCCTGGCGGCGGCGATCCTGGCGGGCGGCGACCGGCTGATCCGCGGTGTCGGCACAATCGGTTCGATCAGTGGCCGGGACGGCGCATGACCGCACGTCTGGACGGGGAGAATGGACGGCGGCCGCAGTTCCGCACCCGACCCGGCCAGGTCGCGCATATGCGGGACCGTCTGCGGATCAACACCCTCGTACCCGCTCGAAACGGAAGTGACAGCGGCGTACAGATTCGGTGGAGATTCCGGCGCCGGCCTCTTACTCCGCGGTCTCAGCCGCGCCCGAGCCTTGCCCATCTGGCCGGATTTCGGTGGCTGACCTGTGCATATGCCACGTTGTCCGCCGTTACGGGGCCCTCCCACCGCGCCGCCGGGTGGGGTAGCGTCACGGCGCTGTGCGGAGCGCCACAAGGAGCAGGTCATTGCGCGAGTTCACTGTCCCACCCATGGCGGCCGCGCCCCTCGTAGGCGGGCTGGCCGATGTGGTGTTCGACTACGCCGAGGAAGATCCGCACCGGGTCGCGCTCGGCCGAAAAGACGCGAGCGGACGCTGGCAGGATGTCACTGCGGCAACGTTCCGCGACGAGGTGCTGGCGCTCGCCAAGGGGCTGATCGCGCACGGCGTCAGATTCGGCGACCGGGTGGCCCTGATGTCGCGTACGCGCTACGAGTGGACGCTCCTCGACTTCGCACTGTGGACGGTCGGCGCCCAGTCCGTACCGGTCTATCCGACGTCCTCGGCCGAACAGGTCTTCTGGATGCTGCACGACGCCGATGTGTCCGCCGTCGTGGTCGAGCACGAGGACCATGCGATGACGGTCGCGTCGGTGATCGACCGGCTGCCGCAGCTCAAGCGGCTCTGGCAGTTGGACGCCGACGCGGTGACCGAGCTCATCGACGCGGGATCCCATGTCGAGGACGAGGTGGTGCACCGCCACCGGCGCGCGGTGACACCCGAGTCGGTGGCGACCGTCATCTACACCTCGGGCACGACGGGACGCCCCAAGGGCTGCGTGATCACGCATGCCAACTTCATGTTCGAGACGGACACCATGGCCGCCCGCTGGGAGTCGGTCTTCCACTCCAAGCCGGGCGACGAGGCGGCGACCCTGCTCTTCCTGCCCCTGGCGCATGTCTTCGGCCGTATGGTCGAGATCACGGCGGTCCGCGGCCGGGTGAAGCTGGGCCATCAGCCGGAGCTGTCGGCGAAGGCCCTGATGCCGGACCTGGTGTCGTTCCGGCCGACGTTCATCCTGGCGGTGCCGTACATCTTCGAGAAGGTCTTCAACGCTGCCCGGCGCAAGGCCGAGGCGGAGGGCCGGGCCGGGCCGTTCGACAAGGCCGTGGACATCGCGGTGAAGTACGCCGAGGCGACGGAGGCGCGGGCGTTCGGGACCGGTCCGGGGCCGTCCGCCGGGCTGCGGATGCAGCACCAGTTCTTCGACAAGGTCGTGTACAAGAAGGTGCGCGAGGCGATGGGCGGCCGGATCCGGCACGCCATGTCCGGCGGTTCGGGGATGGAGCGGCAGCTCGGGCTGTTCTTCGAAGGCGCGGGCGTCAGGGTGTACGAGGGGTACGGGCTGACCGAGTCGACCGCGGCGGCCACCGCCAATCCGCCGGAGCGCACCCGGTACGGCACGGTCGGGCAGCCGATCCCCGGCACCACCGTGCACATCGCCGAGGACGGCGAGGTGTGGGTGCACGGCGGCAATGTGTTCGCGGGCTATCTCGGCGACCCGAAGGCCACCGACGCGGTACTGCGCGACGGCTGGCTGGCCACCGGGGATCTGGGGGCGCTCGACGAGGACGGCTATCTGACGATCACCGGGCGGAAGAAGGAGATCCTGGTGACGTCCGGCGGCAAGAGTGTGTCGCCGGCCGGTCTGGAGGAGCGGGTGCGAGCACATCCGCTGGTCGCGCAGTGCATCGTGGTCGGCAACGACCGGCCGTACATCGCGGCCCTGGTCACGGTCGACCAGGAGTCGGTGGACCACTGGCTCGCCATGCAGGGGCGGCCGTCCATGAGGCCGGGGGATCTGGTACGGGATCCGGACCTGGAGATGGAGGTCCGGCGCGCGGTGGTGGCCGCCAACACAGCAGTGTCGCAGGCCGAGTCGATCCGTACGTTCCGGATTCTGGCGCATCCGTTCAGCGAGGAGCACGGTCTGCTCACGCCGTCTCTGAAGCTGAAGCGCAAGGCGATCGAGACGGCGTACGCGGCGGAGGTCGACGCGCTGTACCGCTGAGGCACGGCCGTGCCCCAGCGGTCGAGCGCCTGCTAGGTGATCGAGATGCGGAACAGCTTGTCCGCGCCGTCCGGTTCGCCTCCGTTGTTGTCGCAGTTGGTGGTGGAGAGCCAGAGCTGGTCCTGGCCGGGCACCTTGGTGACCGTACGCAGCCGGCCGTACGTACCGACGTAGTACGCGGTCGGCGTGCCGAGGTTCTCGGTGTCACCGGTGATCGGCACCCGCCACAGCCTCTCGCCCTTCAGCGCGGCCATGTAGATGACATTGCGGACGATGGCGATCCCGCTGGGCGAGGCCTCGGAGACGTTCCAGGTCTTCTTCGGATCGGTCATTCCGGCGGTGGAACAGCTGCCCTCGCAGACGGGCCAGCCGTAGTTGTTGCCCGGCTTGATGAGGTTGAGCTCGTCCTTCTTGCTGTCGCCGAACTCCGCCTCCCACAGGCGTCCTTTGCCGTCGAAGGCGAGGCCCTGCGGGTTGCGGTGGCCGTAGCTGTAGACGTAGTTGCCGAACGGGTTGCCGGGGGCGGCCTTGCCGTCCGTGGTCATCCGGAGGATCTTGCCGTTGAGCGAGTTCTTGTCCTGCGCCAGGTCGGGGGTCTGGGCCTCGCCGGTCGACGCGTACAGGTAGCCGTCGGGGCCGAAGGCGAGCCGTCCGCCGTTGTGGTACCTGCTCTTCTTGATCCCCTGGAGCAGGACCGTGTATCCGCCGAGCGAGCTGCCGTCGTATGTCATGCGGGCGACGCGGTTGCCCTCGGACGCGGTGTGCATGAAGTACACGTAGTGGGTGGTGGACCACTTGGGGTCGACGGCGACACCGAGCAGGCCGCCCTCACCGTTGGTCGTGACGGCGCCCGGCACGGTGCCGACCTGGGTCCTGGTGCCGCCGGGGGTGACCTTGAAGACCTTGAAGCTGTCCCTTTCGGTCACCAGCGCGGTCTTGCCGTCGGGCATCCAGTAGGTGCCCCAGGGGATGGACCAGCCGGTGGAGACGGTGGCGATGCCCGACGGTACGCCGCCGTCGGTGGCGCAGGCCGGGGTGGTGAAGGTGACCGTGTTGCCCGGAGGCGAGACATTGCCCGCCGCGTCCTTGGCAACGACATCCAGGGTGTACGGGCTGGCGCAGGCGAGCCCGGTGAGGGTGGTCGTGGTGGCCGGCGGGGTGCCGGTCACGGTCTTGTAGACGGTGCTGCCGCTGCGTACCTCGTATGCGGTGACGGCCTTGTTGTCCGTCGATGCTCCCCAGTTCAGGACAACGCTGTTCGCGGTGAGGCCCGAGGTGGACAGGGTGCCGGGTGCCGAGGGCGCGGTGGTGTCGGAGCTGGGCAGGGTGGTGCAGTCCACGATCGGGCTGACCGACGACACATTGCCGGCCGCGTCACGCGCGAACAATGTGATGTTGTACGTGGTATTGGGGGTGAGCCCGGTCAGGTTCTTCGTCGTGGCGGTGCCCGCCGCCTCCGCGAACTTGTTGCCGTGTTCGTAGATGTCGTACGCGGCGACGCCCACGTCGTCGGTGGCGGCGTCCCAGTTCAGCGTGAGGCTGTCCTCGGTAATCGCCGAGCAACTGGGCCGGCCGGGTGGGGTGGGTTCTTGTGTGTCCGACGAGGTGACCGTGAAGTCGATGTAGTCGAGGTTGGGCAGCCCGTTGGCCGTCGTGGACGTCAGCCGGATCTTGTTGCTGCCTGCCTTGACCGGGGTGGTCAGGGTGGAGGTGGCCCAGGTGTTCCAGTCGGCGGTGGCGTCGAAGGCGCGGCCGGCCGAGACGACCGTGCCGCCCACGGCGACATCCGCGGGCCGGCCGGCCGTCGTGCCATTGGAGTACCGGATGGCGATCTGTCCGGTCCCGGCCGAGGCCGCGGTGACCGTGAACTCCACATGGCTGCCGACGACATTGTCGCCGTTGACGAAGCCTGTCCCGGAGTAGCCGGTGTGGTTGGACTCGGCGGCGCCCTGGACGATCGTCGCGGACTCCGCCTCGTACCGGGTGGCCGCCGCGGAGGCGGATTGCGGCACCGCCTGCACCAGACCGGTACAGAGCAGCATGACCGCGAGCGCGGCCACTCTTCCTCGTAACGTGGTGAGTGTGCTGTTCTTCATCTGAACCTCCGTCAGGGAACCCAGTAGTTGCCGGATGCGACGATCATCGACTGCAGCTGGACGCTCCCGCCGTAGTAGAGCTGTGGGTCGATCGAGGTGGCGGCGAGCTTGCTCCAGAGCGCGTCGAGCCAGGCCTGGGAGCCGGAGTCGGTCAGCGCGGTCACGACGAACGGGGCGGTGAATGCCATGTCGTCGCCGCTGTCGAACGCCGTGCCGTTCAGGTGGTAGCCGGTGACGATCCTGTCCGGGTCACCGCCGGTCCTGGACTTGATCCAGGAATTGAGCTTGCGCGCCGAGGCGAGCGAGGCTGCGTCCCCGCTGGTGACGGCGTCCGTGCCGATACGCCACGGGTCGCGGCAGGCGTTCCAGGAGTAGTCGCCGTCGTTGGGGCCTTCGAGCACCTCACCCGCAGCGGGCTTGGGCGTGGTGTTCGTGTTGACGACGAAGTCCGCCAACAGGCCTGTGCTCGCCGCGTACTTGGACTGCTGGGTGGTGATCAGATTCTGATGGGCCGTGCGCACATTGTCCCAGGTGCTGTCGCCCGTAGCCGTCCCGAAGGCGCGGAAGTGGTCGATGAGCCAGTCCGAGGAACGGGTCATCCAGTAGTGGGACTCACCGGAGTCCGACCAGTCACCGAGCAGCATGAGGTGGGTGGTCGGGTTGACCTCGCTCTTCTTGATGGCGTTGATGTGCTTGACCGCGAGATCCTTGTAGTTGTACGTGCCCGTGGATCCCCACTGCTTGTCGGCGAGGAGCAGCCCGTAGGCGACGTCGAGGTCCCCGTCCGTCGCCGAGTCGGAGCCGTCGACGCTCTTGCAGGAGGCGTCCTGCTCGGCGGCGAGAAGGTTGGCGTTGTTGACCGAGGGGTGCGCAAGCATGTACTTCACCATGCCGTCGAAGACGGTCTTCGCCTCCGGGTCGGCTCCTGCCATCGTCGCAGTGACGACCATGCCGTAGCCCTGGGCCTCGGCGACGTAGGGGTGGTCGGCGTCCGGCGAGATGACCTCGTACCAGCCATTGCCGCAGTTCTTCCTGACGAACGCGGACTTCCAGGCGTTGTACGTCTTGATCACGGCCTGGTCGAGCGCGGACTGTGAGCCGGACGGCTTCAGCGTCCCTGCGGCGTACGGGAACCGGTGGCTGCCGAAGGGCACCGCGGGACCACCGGCGGCGGGGTCCTGGCTGTCCAGGTAGTCGAGGTTGGGGCCGCCGTTCGCCGTGGTCGCAGTGGCACGGATCGTGTTGGTTCCGGCGACGAGCCGGGCGGTGATGGTCTTCGTCGCCCAGGTGTCCCAGGAGCCGGTCCCGTTGAAGGCTGCCCCGGAGGCGACGACCGTACCGTTGACGCTGATGTCCATCGGGCGGTCGGTGGTCGTACCGTTGGCGTAGCGGATGGCGAGCGAGGTGCTGCCCGCCGTGGCGTTCACCGTGAACTCCACCGACGAGCCGGCGACGTTGGTGTAGTCGACGAAGCCGGTTCCGGAGTAGCCGGTGTGATTCGTCGCCACGGCCGCCTGGGAGAGCGTCGCGCCCTCCGCCTCGTAACGGGTGGGCGCGGCAGCCGCGGGCGGCGCAGCGAGCAGGGGCAGCAGCAGTCCGGCGGCAGCGAGGGCCGTCCCGCCGAGGGTTCGCATTCTCGTGGTGGTACGCATCGGACCTCCTCAGCCCTTGTACTGGACGACGATCTCGGTGAAGTCGTACGGGGACTGGGAAACCCCGCTGCAGGCGTCCGCGTCGTTGCCGGAGCCGCAGGCGCGGTCCCGGTTGACGGACCAGAAGGCGAAGCGCGCGATGTGGTGCTGCTGCGCGTAGCCGAGGATCGTTCTGAAGTCGGTGGTGGTGACGGTCTCGTCCGACTCGTCGGTCTTCCCGTTCATCGAGGAGACCCCGATGTGCCGGTAGGCGGCGTCGTCGCTGTACCCGTACGCGCTCTTGACCGCGGCCTTCAGTCCGTCGAGCGCGCCGACCGTGGCCGAACCCATGGTGCCGGTGTGCCCGCCGAAGTCGAACGGCATGATCACCCAGCCGTCGTTGGCGAGGCCCGCTGCCGCTCCCCGTTTGATGAGGTCCTTGCCGTTGGCGTCGGGGCCGGTCGGCGTGGTCCCCATGGTCACGTACGTCACGATGCCCGGGTTGTCGGTCTTGACGATCTTCAGGGCGTCGACCACCCGCTGCCGCACCGTGGCGTTGGAGAACTCGGTGTCCTCGATGTCGATGTCCAGCGCCTTCAGGTGGTACGCGTTGATCACCTTCTGGTACGCCCCGGCGAGCGCGGCGGCGCTGGAACACTTCTCACCGAGCTTGTTGCCGCTCCAGCCGCCCGCCGAGACGACGATGTCGCCGCCGGCCTCCCGGATGGAGTTGATGGCGGCCTGGTCCGAGCCGCCGGTCAGGGCCCGGTCGCCGTCCCACTTCGGGTTGCAGGTGCCGTCCGAGAGGATGAAGGCCAGCGTGAACCACTTCACCCCCGTCGCCGCCATCACATCGGTCGGCTTCTGCGGGTTCCCCCAGCCGAGGTACTCGTACGGGGCCGCGGCCATCGCACCGGGGCCCGCTGCCGTCGTACCGGTGGTCAGGGAGTCGATGTTGGGGCCGCCGTTCGCCGTGGTGGCCGTGGCCCGGATGGTGTTGGCACCCGCCTTGAGCGTGACGGCGACCGGGGCGGTGGCCCAACTGTCCCAGGACCCGGTGCTGTTGAACGCCTTGCCTGCGGCAATGGTGACGCCGTTCACTGAAATGTCCAGCGGGCGGTTGGTGGTGGTGCCGTTGGCGTAGCGCAGGTCGAGCGTGGTGGAGCCGGCGGTGTCGGCGTCAACGGTCCACTCGATGTAGCCGCCGGCGACATTGGTGTAGTCGACGAAGCCGGTGCCGGTGAATCCGGTGTGGTTCGTCGCCACGGTCGCCCGGTACAGGCTCGCGTTCTCGCCCTCGTACGCGGCCGTGGCGGCTGAGGCCTTCGGGAGGTGGGCGAGCAGGGGCAGAAGCAGACAGCTGAGTCCGGCGAAGACTGCCACGATGCGACGTGGGGGTGCGGCAGGGTGCACGGTGATCCCTTCCGGTTCGGCGTTAGGAAAGGTTCCTAACCAACACTGCATGGGATTCCCTGGGGCTCGTTCTGTCAATGCCCCGCGCGGGCCCAAATCCCGGAAGACGAAGGCGGGTTGGGCGGACTGCGGGCAGCTCTGCGGGGCGACGGGATCACCCGCCGCCCCGCATCCGAGAGGGCGTTCCACCTCCTGTCGAGATGGCCGGGGTCGGGGGCGGTGCCCCTTCCGGTGCCGGACGCCGATGTCGTGTTGCCGCCCGTCAGGCCGCGCCGATCCAGGTCTCGTCGATCCGCAACCGGTGGCAGCGGCTCGTGTGCGTGGACGCGACACAGGTGCCGGCGACCTCCGGCCGGACGTGCCGGGCAGGGGGCGCGGGGATGTCGATGCGCCTTCGGTTAGTCATGGGTCAGCCGTTCAGACCAGTTGGTAGCCGCGCATGCCGGTGAGCAGAAGATGGGTGTCCTGCAGCGATCCCGAGGTGTCGCCGAGCGACCGGTAGATGCCCCACTTGGGCCGTACGCGGTCGGCGAGGAAGGTGTCGGCACCGGACTTCGACTTGTCGATGACGGTGGTCGAACCGTCCTTCAGGATCCAGCGGACCGAACCCGCCGTAGCGTCGCCGACCGTGATCCGGAAGTCGACGTCGATCCATTTGTTCTGCAGCGGTACCAGGTCGGTGCGGCCGACGAGGATGTCGGCGACGGCGAGCTTGAGCTCGATGGTCTGTACGCCGTTCACCCGGCGCAGCGACTGCACGACGATCGGCGAGGTGCCGTTGCCCGGCTGCTTCATCTGCATGATGTGCGTGAAGGTGGTGGTCGCCTTCAGCGAGCCGGGGATGTACATCCGGTACGTGACCCGCCAGGTCTCTCCGGGCAGCCACTTGAGGTAGGAACTGCCGCTGGTGCGCAGTCCGGTCACCTCCTGGCGCTGACGGTCCGTCGAGGTGTCCCGGTCGACGGTGTGCATGTTGAACCGGAAGTTGTCGCCCTCGGTGAGGATGTGCGGCTGCCCCGCCGGATGGGAGTCGGCCCGGTCGTCCTCGACAGTCTCGAAGGCGCCGAGTCCGCCGCTGCTCGCCGAGGGCGACCAGCGCAGTCGCCAGCTCGCCGCGTGCGCGGTGACAGAGGGCCCGGCGGTGGCCGCCACGGCGCCGCCAATTGCCGCACCGAGTAACGCTCGCCTGGAGGGATTCATCGCTTCGGCCTCGCTCGGAGTTGTTCGTTCATGACGAGAAAGGCACCCGGGCCATGGAAGTCGCTCGTGGCCCTGGTGCGTCCCGCAAGGCCGTCGAGGCGGCATCCGAACAAGTGGTGATCCGATGTCTTCTTACGATCAGACATAAGCCGTACCAGCCTTCCCGAGGCGGGGGTTCAGGGTTGAGTGGGGTGTTGCAGTTTTCACCGCAGCAACCAACCGATATGTTCACAAGAGTGTTCATCGTTCAGTGATGTGCTCCAGAGTTGCGCCTTGACGGGACTCGGTCAATGACTTGGACTGAATGAGGTCGGAGCAATATCGAATCGGTGTCGCGTCGATCCCGGACGGGGCAGTAAGGAGTCGCTGAACGTCAGCCCGGCAGGGAATGCATCGCGCCCTGTGATCGTTGAGCATGAGAATCCCAACCGACGACGTAAGGATCGACCGCTCGTGAGCAAGGTCCCCTCCATCACCCTCAACAACGGCGTCGAGATGCCGCAGCTCGGTTTCGGTGTCTGGCAGGTGCCGGACGACGAGGCCGCGAAGGCGGTCGCGACAGCCATCGAGTCCGGGTACCGGAGCATCGACACCGCCGCGATCTACGAGAACGAAGAGGGCACGGGCAGGGCAGTCGCGGCCTCCGGTGTCGCCCGTGAGGAGCTCTTCGTCACGACGAAGCTGTGGAACGCCGACCAGGGCTACGACTCCACCCTGCGCGCCTTCGACACCTCGCTCGACAAGCTGGGTCTGGACTACGTCGATCTGTATCTGATCCACTGGCCGGTGCCGGCCAAGGACGCGTACATCGACACGTACAAGGCCATCGAGAAGATCTACTCCGAGGGCCGCGCGAAGGCCATCGGTGTCTCGAACTTCCTGCCCGAGCACCTGGAGCGCCTTGTCGGCGAGACCTCCGTGGTCCCGGCGATCAACCAGATCGAGCTGCACCCGCAGCTCCAGCAGGCCGAGTCGCGCGCCTTCCACGCCAAGCACGGCATCGCGACCGAGGCCTGGTCGCCGCTGGGCCAGGGCAAGGGCCTCCTGGAGGTCCCGACGGTCGTCGCGATCGCCCAGAAGCATGGCCGCACACCGGCCCAGGTGGTGCTCCGCTGGCACATCCAGACCGGCAATGTGGTGATCCCGAAGTCCGTGACGCCGTCCCGGATCGTGGAGAACCTCGATGTGTTCGGCTTCGAGCTGGACGCCGACGACCTGGCCGCGTTCACCGCACTGGACGAGGGAAAGCGTCTCGGCCCGAACCCGGGCGAGTTCAACCTCGGCGCCTGAGCCGTGCCGCCGCACCGTTGAAGTACACAGAGCGCCGCCCGGCCGCCGAGCCGGGCGGCGCTCTGCTGCCCAGGAAGGAAACGGAACATGAGCGGGGACACCGCGCCCGTCGTCGCAGCGGGTCGCTACCGACTGCGGAATGTGGGCAGCGGGCTGCTGCTGGAGGTGCACGGTTCCGCCAAGGGCGCAGGCGCCCCGGTGCAGCAGGGTGAGGAGAGCGGTTCGGCGGCCCAGCACTGGGAGCTGACGCCCGTGCACGACGGTGCCGCGCTGTACCACCTGGTCAATGTCCACAGCGGCAAGCGGCTGGACGTCGCCAATGCCTCCACCGAGAACGGCGCCGTGGTCCAGCAGTGGCGGGCCAACAACTACGGCGCCCAGGAATGGCTGATCGAGCAGCACCTGGAGGCGCCGGGGGTGGTGACCCTGGTCAGTTTCATCAGCGGGCTCGTCCTCGAAGTGGCCGATGGCAGCACGGTGGACGGTGCCCGCGTCCAGCAGTGGGAGGACACCGACTCCCCCGGCCAGTGGTGGCAGTTGGAGCCGGTGCCGGATACCCCCATGGTCTGAGCCGTTTCGTTCGGATTCGATCGCAGGCCCGGTAAGGCCATCAGGAATCCGGCCCCATGCCTGGCCAGGCTCCCGGCGGCCGGGACGTGGGCGGCGTCTGCCGCGCCGGCGCCACGTTCTGCCGCCCCGGTCGCCGGGTCCTGCCAAAGGCTCGAAGGCCACGTACGGCACAGCTGTCCAGCCGGGGCTGGCAGCGCCTCGCCGTCCGGCTCCAGTATGGCGTGGCAGAAGTATCCAGACTGGAACCCCGGCCCGATTCCGGCGGGCCGGGGTTCTATGTCAGGCGGGTGAATCGATCACCGGCCTTTTTAGTGGTGCTCGGTTACCGGCCACCGTGATGGTGCTCGATCACCGGTCTCAGTAGTCGCCGCCACCCTCGCCGCCGCCGTAGCCGCCGCCGCCGTAGCCGCCACCGTCGTGGTGACGCTCGATCACTCGGAAGCTGCCCACGACTCCGTTGTGGACCTTCACGCCGCCCCGGACACGGCCCGGGAAGACACCGTCGCTGGAGCTCCAGGGACCGACGGTCGCCAGCGGGGCGCCGTTGTCGCAGGTCGCGCCACGGAAGACCTCGACGGTCCTGCGGCTGTCGTTGCGGATGTTGAGGCTCTTGGAGCCGAGACCGCTGACCACCGTCACGCAGCCGCCCGCTTCCGCGGTGTAGGTGCGCTCGTTGATGTGGATACGGCCCTCGTAGTGGCCCCGGTGGCCCTTGTTGCCACCCTTGTTCTCGTAGCCGCCGCCACCACCCTTGCCCTCGTTGCCCTTGCCCTCGTTGCCGTTGCCCTCGTTGCCGTTGCCCTCGTTGCCGTTGCCGCCGTTGAGGGCCGACACGGGGGCGGCGGCCTGCTGCTGGACGACGGGGGCAGCTTGAGCCGGCTCGGTGGAGGCGGCCGAGGCGTAGGTGATGCCGGTGGCGGCCAGGGCCGCGGCAGCCGCGAGAGCGGCGGTAACGACAGTGGAACGCGTAACCATGTCACTTCTCCTGTCTCAGAGAGGCCGGCCGAGCAGCCGACCCGTGATTGAACGTACTAACGGCCCCCATAGCTGTCATATCGGACACGTTGGAAGGTCGGCGCCGGAGCGCCGATCGGGGTACACAAGACACCCAAATGCCATTTTCAGATAATCTGACAAGCTTCCAATCACCCTTATTTATGGGCGAATTGATATGGCATTAGCCTGTCCAGGCGACTTCCTGATGCCCTCTCACCCCTGGTGGCAGCGTGTCTTAGTTGACACGGCCCGGTCCGGGGGTGCATACCGGCGTCCTGAATACCCGTCATCCGCAGCCCCACCCGCCCTGACCTGCGGTGACGCGCCGACGGAGCGCGCCGAAGAGCGCTGCTCGGGTCGCCGGGTGCCCAGTGACCGCGGGCGAGCGCTCATTCCACGCCTCCGTCGACCGTACCCGGTGCGTCCCTCCGTCCGGAGCGCAGTGCCCGGCCCGCGGCGTGCGCGAGCAGCGCTACGCCCCAGGCCAGGAGGCTCGTCAATACCCTGGCTGAGCTGTGCGACCACGCTCACCATCGTCGCGATTCCGGTCCTGACGTACTTCGTCGCCGACGGCCGCTCGCAGCCGGCTGTTCCGTTTCGTGGCTCATCGCGCTCCTGGGCCGGCTCCGGCTGGGGTGCTGGAGAAGGGAAGCCCGGCCGGCCCGCCTCCGTACCCCGGCACCCATTCCGATCCACACCGGCAGCACGTACCGAAGGAGTTCCCCCATGCCCCCGGCCAAGCGACTCAAGGACCGCCACCTGCTGGACAACGCTTCCCCGCTCACCGACGAGGAGCGCGAGATCCGGGCCGCGGTCGCCCGATTCCCGACCGGGCCGTCGGGGTCCGCGTCGGCCGGTGTGCCCCGCGGGAACAGGCCCAGCCGTTCGTCTCCCATTCCCCGGTCCCCGCGCACCGGCCTGCCCGGTCCGCTGTGTCCCGGGAACCCAGCAGGTCAGGGCAGGTCACGCCCGTCGGGCCAGGTGCACTGTACGGACCGTGAGCAGGAAGACATCGGGGCGGCGGCGCAGCCCGGCGGGGTCCTCGGGGTCGAGCAACCGGTCCAGTACGGCGATGTCGTCGGCTGTCAGGGACTCTTCGAACATCTCGCGCCGACGGGCGAATTCGGCGATGGCATGGTCGCGGGCCGGCTCGGAGAGCGGCGCCGGAAGGTCCAGCAGGAAACTGCGGGTGCCCTGCGGGTCCAGACCCACCGCGGTGAACAGGGCGCTCCAGTCCTCGTTCTCCCGCTTGGTGCCGGGCAGTGACGCCCGCATGTCCTCGAACCGGTCCGCGTTGATCGCGTCGAGCCTCGCCTCCAGACCCGGCCGCCCCATGCCGATGTCACGCGGGAGCTGGCGGGGCGGCAGACCGCCCTCCACCAGGGCGACGGTCCCACCGGGGCGCAGCAGTGCCGCGAACCCGGCGAGGACTGCGCGCTGGTCACCCATGTGGTGCAGGGCGTTGCCCACCCAGATCAGATCCGCCTCCCCCAGCTCGGCGAGGCCGTCGGGGATGTCGGCCTGCTGTGTACGGACCCGGTCACCGAGACCGAGCCGCTGCGCGCGGGCCCGAGTGCGTTCCAGAAGCGCCGGGGTGCCGTCGACGGCGACGACTTCCGCCTCGGGAAACACCTCGGCGAGCAGACAGGCGATCACGCCGGGTCCGCTACCGATGTCGAGAATCCTGCGCACCTTCGGGGCCGTGGGCAGGCCGGCGATCCAACGGGCCGCCTCCTCGTACTGCGGGCGGCTGAGCTCGGCGTTCTGCTCCAGCAGCGGGCCCATGACGTCCCAGTCGAATTCGGTCGTGCCGTGATGGTGTCCATGAGTGTTGTCGCGCTGATGACCGTGAGTGTTGTCGTGGTGATGACTGCTCGCGGCGTCGTTGTGATGACCGTGGTCGGTGCGCTGGCTCATGGGGACATCCTCATCACACATCAGCCCCGTGGCAAGATTCCTTGCCGATTCGGCAAGCCGCCGCCGTACTCCTGGGGGCCGACGCCTCGGACACACTGCTGAGGTCCGTTCCGGCCGGGCGGACGAGTCGGGCTGGGCCGCGGCTGCTGACGTTCGACGAGATGGTGTCGGAGATAGCGCGGGCCACGGGGCACGGTGCGGTATCTGCCGGTGTCCGGAGCAAAGTACGCGCAGATGCTGGAGCGGTACGGAGTACCGGGGCCCGGAGCCGGTTTCCTGGCCGGCCTGTTCACGATGCTGCTCGACGGGCACAACGCGACGGCGACCGAGGGCGTGAAGCAGGTACTCGGGCGCGACCCGCCGGGCTTCGGGGCGTTCGCCCGCGTGGCGGCACAGCCGGGTGCGTGGGAGGGCCAGGGCCTCTCTCAATCTCTCAGGCGCAGCGCCAGCACCCGGTACCGCGGATCTGCTCGCGGCCTGTCGGGCTCGGGCAGCGACGTCAGCGCGGTCGCAAGCCTCTCGGCCGCCGTCCCCGGCAGGTTCAGGCGTGAGGCGAAATAGCCCTCGCGCACGTTCTGTGCCGCGCTCAGCGGGCTCTGGCCCTGGCCATGGCCCCGGAAGCGGGCCTCCCCCACCACATCGAGTCCGGCCTCCGAGCCGTACCTGACGATCCGATCCGCGGAATCGGACGGATCGGCGTCGAGGTAGGGGGAGAACGCCTCGTCGATGTCGCTGCCCACGTCATGGGCCGCGTCCTTGTCGACGGTGGTGACGAACACACCACCCGGCCGCAGCACCCGCGCCGCCTCGGACACCACCGCCCGCACATCCCCCTCCCCACGCAGCAGGTGCAGCAGCCAGATGGCGCCGACCGCGTCCACCGCCCCGTCCGGCAGCGGCAGCCGGCGCGCGTCGGCGAGCGCCACCGCGCCGATCCGCTGCCGAGCGACCTGTGCCATTGCGTACGAGGCATCGGTGCCGAACACGCCGAGTCCGGGGCGGGCAAGAGCTATTCGCCGGGTGACCAGTCCCGTACCGCAGCCGATGTCCAGAAGGGTGCGGGCGGGTGACGGGATCAGTCCGAGCACTGCGGCGGCTGCGGCCTCGGCCCTGGGCACGCCGCCGCGAGTGGCGTCGTAGTGGGCTGCCGCGGTTTCGTAGTTCAGCACCTGGCCGACTCTAGGAGACACCCGACCGAATGGACACCGGCATATTGCCGGTGGGCCGCCGGACCCATGACTTGCGTTTCTGGAGCTGGAGTTGCGTCATCTGCCTCCCGTGCGGGTCATCGCCGGCACCGGGAGCCCGACCGGGGCGGCCACCGCCCTCGGGCTCGGGCTCGCCCAGCCTGCGCCGAGCGCGCAATTGCGACGGATCGAGAAGGCTCTCGGCGGCCCGCCCTTCGAGCGGGACCACACCGGTGCCCGGTCCGCACTCCTCGGTGAGCCGGTACTCGAACGGGCCCGGGTGGTGCTGCCCGCCGTGAGCGAGCTCCAGGAGGAGACGGTGCGGTTCACCAACGCCCGGGGGGGCGATGGAGCGCTTCCGGCTGGGCGGCATGCACGGCCCGCTGCTGGGCGGTCTCGTCGCCCGCCCGCGCCGGCCCCCGGGTGTTCAGCCGCGTGCCCGCCCGTCCGGCTGCCTCACGCCGTGCCCGGCGGCGATCGCCACCACCCGCGCGGCCAGGTTCAGATCGTTCTCGGTGACCACACCACCCGCGTCGTGGGTGTTCACGGAGAGGGTGACGGTGTTGTAACCGAGGGTCAGATCGGAGTGGTGGTTCAGTTCGTCCTGGATCTGCGCGACATGCACGGTCAGCCCGACGGCGGCGAAATGCGTGCGGAGCCGGTAGGTGCAGGTGATCCGGTCTCCCTCCAGCGACCAGCCGGGCAGATCGCCCAGACGGTCCTCGATCTCCTTCTGCGACAATGGTGCGGCGGGCATGCTGCGACTCCCTCACGAGCGATCGGTGCCGGTCGGCGGTGCCGGTGACGTTACGGTCTTGGTATGACAACTGTCGCGCTTGACACGGGGGTAGGGCCGCTGCTGCGCAGCTGGCGGGAGCAGCGTCGCATCAGCCAGCTGGAGCTGGCGCTCCGCGCGGATTCCTCGGCCCGGCACATTTCCTTCATCGAGACGGGCCGTTCCCGCCCCAGCGAGGACATGATCCTGCGGCTGGCCGAGCATCTCGACATCCCGGTCAGGGAACGCAACGCCCTGCTGGTGGTGGCCGGTTACGCGCCCCGCTACACACAGACCGCGCTCGACGACCCGGCGTTGGGCGCGCTGCGTGAGGGGATGGAGCGACTGCTCCAGGGGTACGACCCCTACCCGGCGCTCGTCGTCGACGGCATGTACAACGTGGTGGCGGCCAATCGGGGTATCGCAATGCTGCTGGAGGGAGTGGCCGGGCATCTGCTGGCCCCGCCGCTGAACGCCATGCGGCTCACTCTCCACCCGGAGGGCCTGGCCCCACGCATCCGCAATCTTCGGGAGTGGCGTGCCGATCTGCTGGCGCAGATGGAGCGTCAGATCGCCCTGGCCCGGTCCGCGGAACTGCGTGAGCTGTACGAGGAGGTCGCGGGCTATCCCGCACCGGAAGGTACTGACAGGGCCGAGGGGACCGAAACCGCGGGGAGCGGCGGGGGCGCCGGGAGCCCTGTCGGGGAGAACGCCGGAGCCGGCCCCGCGTCGCCCCTGCCGTTCGCGCTGCCCTTGCATATCGAGCACGGCGGGCGGGTGCTCTCGTTCGTCTGCTCCATCGCAACGTTCAACACCCCGATGGATGTGACAGTGGCCGAGCTGGCCATCGAGACGTTCCTGCCCGCCGACCCGGCGACCGCCGACCATCTGCGGACCCTCACTTCCTGACGATCGGTCGGATCCAGGGGGCGTCGGCCCGCGCCAGGACGATCGCGGCCGTGGTCACGACCGCCAGGACCGCCACGGCGAGCAGCAGGGGAAGTCTCGGTTGCCCGTGCAGTACGGCCACGGCTCCGACGAACGCTCCGGTCATCATGGCGGCGGCCGAGAGCACCCGCCGTCCGGCCCTGCTGCCGCCTCCGCCGGCGAAGCGGCTGTCGGAGATGATGCCGGCGATGGTCAGGGTCAGCACGGTGGTGGTGAGGTCGGGGACCGCCAGCGCCCGGGAGACGGCGTTCTGCGCACCGAGGCCGAGTCCGAGCAGCGCGATGAGGGCGAAGCGGACCCCACCCACGAACGGATGGCCGGAGGCCAGAGTGACGATCAGCGCGGCCAGGACACAGCCGGTTTCGACGAGGAGCGCGTACAACAGCATCCGGCCGCGATGTGTCAGGGCACGGTGCACGATCAGGCCGCCGAGCAGTGCCCCCATCGCGAACGCGGCGAGTGCGACGAGCGAGGCGGCGAACGAGAATCCGGGGGCTCCGGCGATCGCGAAACCGGAGAAGACCACATTGCCGGTCATGTTCGCGACGAAGACCCGGCCGAGTTCCAGATAACTGACGGCGTCGACCAGCCCTGTGACCACGGTCAGGGCGAGCATCGTGACTCCTCCACCCCGTGAACGGGGTGGCTTCTCGCTATGCCTGGTTGGCGTCGCGGCGGACCAGCCCGGCCCGTAGAACGTTGGTTGCTCCAACGACGTCGGCGTGTTCCTGGTGGCCGCACGAGACGCAGTGGAACTTTTCCTGGGCGGGCCGGTTCTCCTTGGCGGTGTGCCCGCATTCGGGGCAGGTCCGGGAGGTGTTGCGGGGGTCCACGGCGATCACTTCCCGTCCGGCGCTCTCAGCCTTGGCGTGCAGGATCGTCAGGAACACCCCCCATCCGGCATCGGCAATGCAACGGCTGAGCCCGGACTTCGCCGCTGCCCCGTTGGGCAGGAAGGTGCCCGGCGTTCCAGGATCGGGCTTCGGCGTGGGGGCCTTGCTCATGTTGCGGATCTTGAGGTCTTCGTGCGCGATGAAGTCGTGCTCACGGACCAGGGCAAGCGCGGTCTTGTGCGCGTGGTCGAGCCGCTGGCGGCGCACCTTGCCGTGGAGCGTGGCAACCTTCTCCACGGCCCGCTGGTGGTTTTTCGTGCGGTCTTCGGCTTTGCGGCGCGGGAACCGGCTCAGGGCCTGCTGTGCGGCTTCGAGCTTCGCGGCGGCCTTGCGGCCGTGGCGCGGGTTGGGGACGTGTATGCCGTTGGAGTCGGTGAGGAACGAGGCAATGCCAAGGTCGATGCCGGCGACGCTGCCCGTGGGCGGGAGCGGTTCGGGTCGGTCCTGCTCGGCGGTGAGCACGACGAACCACTTGCGGCCCTCGCGCTTGACGCTGACGGTCTTGACCTTGCCGACCACCACACGGTGCTGGTTGACCTTGACGTGCCCGACGCCCTGGAAACGGACCCGGGTAACGGGGTCGTGCGGGGTGGAGTCCCACCGGCAGCCGTCGCCGTCCTTGGGAAAATCCACCGTGCCGAACCAGTTCACTCCACGAAAGCGCGGGTAGCCGGGCGTCTCGCCGGCCTTGATCCGGCGGAAGAACGCGGCGAACGCCTTGTCCAGGCGACGCAGCGTGGCCTGCTGCGAGGAGAAGGACCAGCGGCCCTGCCGCTCCGGGTCGAACGCCCGGATCTCCTTCAGCTGTGCTGACTGCACCCCGTACTTGATGCTCGTCCTCGACACGTGCCGGAAGGCGTCGCGGCGTTCCTGCAATGCCCCGTTGTAGAGCGAACAGTGGTCGCGCAGCATCTCGCTCAGGGCCTGTGCCTGACCCGCGGTGGGCCGCATGAGGAATTTGTACGCACGGATCACCGGCCCACCCCCTTCCGGTCGAGCTCGCTCGATCATTCTACGCTTGGTTTATGTCACCACGCTGGGAACCGAATTCCGAGGTCCGTCGGGGCCGTCACGTCGTCCACAACCTCCACGCACACTTGGTGTTCGTGACAAAGTACCGGCGCGAAGTCTTCAACGACGCCATGCTGACGCGCTGCGAGGAGATCATGAGGAACGTCTGCACGGACTTCGGCGCGGAGCTGATCGAGTTCAACGGCGAAGAGGATCACGTGCACCTCCTGGTGCACTACCCGCCGAAGGTCGCCCTGTCGGCCCTGGTGAACTCACTCAAGGGCGTTTCATCCCGCTACCTGCGACAGGAGTTCACCGGCCGCGTCAACCGCTTCATCATGCACGGCCGTTTCTGGTCGGGCTCCTACTTCGCCGGGTCCTGTGGTGGCGCACCGTTGGATATCGTCAACCAGTACATCGAGCAGCAAAAACGTCCGCTTCAGCCTGAGAGTTAGAGCAGTCCCGAGATCGGATTCCCTCCCCGCCCGAAGGCGGGGATTCCCTCCGAAGAGAGGGATGGGCGGCAGCGGTCCATGCCGGTCGTTCATGTCCGGTACGACGGTGGACCATGCCTCACGCAGCACGACGGGCACGGACACGCTCCGATCACGGGGTGGGTGGTCAAGATTGTGCCGCCCCGGGCGCACGGAACACCACGACCGACGCACATCGCCCCCGCCCGGAAGGAGGCTCGGTTGCCCGGGGCGGGGGCGGTGTGCGTTGCGGAGCCGCTATACGCGTGCCCCGTTGTCGAGCGGATCCCGGCGCGCCGCCTTCGTGCCGGACCGGCGTCCGGGAGCCCGTTTCCGGGCGGGCGGCGGGGCCTTGCTGCTCCGCTCCAGGAGGAGCGCGGCCGGTACGGCGGTCAGCACCGAGGAGTACGTGCCGACGCAGATTCCGATCAGCAGGGCGAGCGCGAAGTCTGCGAGGGAGTCGCCGCCCAGCACGGCGAGTGCGGTCAGGATGAACAGGGCGCCCATTCCGGTGTTGAGCGTTCTCGGGACGGTCTGGAGGACGGCCCGGTTGGCGACCGTGGCGAGAGGTACCCGACGGGCCTTCGCCCACAGTTCCCGCACCCGGTCGAAGACGACCACCGAGTCGTTGACGGAGTATCCGATGACGGTGAGGAGTGCGGCCAGGAAGATGCCGTCGACGGTGCGTCCGAGCCAGGCGAAGGCGCCGACCAGGATGATGACGTCGTGGACCAGCGCCGCGACCGAGGCCACGGCGAACGTCCAGCGGAACCGGATCGCCAGATACGCCAGCTGCACGAGGACGGCGATGCCGAGCGCGATCAGGGCATTGCGCCGGAGTTCGTCGCCGAGGCTGGGGCCGATGAGTTCGTCGCGGACCTTGGTGGTCTTGCCGCCCTCCTCCGCGAGGGCGGCGCGCAGGGCGTGTTCGCCGTCGTTGTCGAGTTTCCCGGTGCGTACGGACAGGTCGCCCGCGCCCGCTGTGGTGACCTCGGCGTCACCGAAGCCCGCGTCGGCGAGGGCGGTGCGGGCCCGCTCGACGTCGACGGGCCGGCTGGTCGAGTACTCGACGAGCCGGCCGCCGGTGAATTCGACGCCGAGGTTGACGCCGCGTACGACGATGCCGAGGACGGCGACGGCGATCAGTGCCGTGGAGATCAGCAGCCAGCGGCGCGGGGAACGCATCAGCTGGGGATCGCGGCGGGTCAGCCAGGTACGTACCCGGCCGGGGGCGGCGATGCCGTTGATGCCCCGGTAGTCGCTGACGAATCGTGAGCGTGCGGCGATCTCGGTGAGTGCGCGGGCGATGACGAGTGCGGAGAACATCGAGGCGAGCACACCGATGGCGAGTGTGACGCCGAAGCCCTTCACCGGCCCGGAGCCGAGGAAGAAGAGCAGCCCGGCCGCGATCAGCGTCGTGACGTTGGAGTCGGCGACGGCGCTCCAGGCGTTTCGGAATCCGGCGGTCAGCGAGGAGCGCAGGGAGCGGCCGGGGTGCTGTGCGTGTTCTTCTCTGGCCCGTTCGAAGACCAGCACGTTGGCGTCGACCGCCATGCCGATGGCCAGGACGAACCCGGCGAGGCCGGGCAGGGTGAGGGTGACTCCGAGGGCGACCAGGACCGCGTAGGAGATCACCCCGTAGGCAGCGAGTGCGACGGCGGCGAGCGCGCCGAAGAGCCGGTAGACGATGGTGATGAAGAGTGCGGTGGCCGCGGCGCCGATGAGGGCGGCCCGGGCACTGGCGTCGATGGCGGCGGCGCCGAGCGTCGGGCCGACGGTCCGCTGTTCGACGATCTCGACGGGGAGCGGCAGAGCGCCGCCCTTGATGAGCAGGGCCAGTTCCCGGGCCTCGTCGGCGCTGAAGGAGCCTGTGATCTGGGTGGACCCGGACGGCAGGCCGACGTTGCAGCCGACCGAGGGGGAAACCTGCGGCGAGGAGATGATCTGCTGGTCGAGGACGATGGCGACGCGGCGCCGGTCGTCCTGGACCGGGTGGCAGGCGGCCTCACCGGTCAGCCGGGTCCAGTCCCGGCCGGCCTTCTTGTGGAAGTCGAGGGAGACGGTCCAGCCGGCGCCCTGCTGGGCGTCGAACGCGGCGGTGGCGTCCTTGACGCCCGCGCCGGAGAGCCGGGCCGGGCCGAGGTCGAGGGAGCGGCCCTGCTCGTCGGGGAGCGTCGGCCCGTTGCCGGCGTCGGCCTCGGCGTCCGCCCTGTCGTCGTGCTGCGCTGCGGGGCTCCGGACCGCGTGGAAGCTGAGCTGGGCGGTTCTGCCGATGACTTCGGCGGCCTTGCGCGGGTCCTGGACGTCCGGGAGTTCGACGATGATCCGGTCCTCGCCGGAGCGCGTCAGCGTGGGTTCGGCGACGCCGAGGGAGTCGATGCGCTGGCGGAGCACCTCAAGGGTGCGGTCGGTGCTCTCCCGGTCCGCTTTCGCGGTGCCGGAGTCCTTGGCCTGGAGCACCAGTCTGGTGCCGCCCTGAAGGTCGAGGCCGAGTCTGGGTGACATGGTCAGTGTGATGAGCACGGAGACGAGCAGGACGGCCGCAGCCAGAACCGCTCGCACCGTGGTGGCGCGAGTCATGGGTTTCCTCCGAGGGGGCGCCGGGCGCCCTCACCTCGGCGAGGACGTTCCGGCGGGTCTGTGGGACGGGGCCGGTGGCAGGACCGGTGGCCGGTGAACGGCCGTCCTCGGAGGCCCGCGTACGGCGGGGAGCGCGACGCGGAAGCGGTCGGTGGCACGAGGGGGTGCGGCGGGGGCCCGCCGGTGGGCGTGCTGCGGTACGCGGATGCCCGGTGCGCCGGGCAGCAGGAAGTCGGGGCCGGGCGGCGGGAGATGGTGCTGGGTGCGGGCGTGGTCGGTGCCGGCCCTGGGCTGGGGTGCGGTCGTCGGCGCCGGCCGGTGGCGGTCGGTCGCCGTGGCCGTGCGGGTGCGCCGGGTGTCGTGGACGGTGCCCGTGCGGGCGGTCCGGTCCGTGTGCGGGGTGGGCTGATGGGCGCCGGGTGAGTACGCGGCGGAGGGCGGCACACCGGCGAACGGCCTGACGGGGAGTACGGATCCGGCGGCTGCGGGGGCGCCGCCGACGACGGTGAGTACGGCGAGAAGGAGGGCGACGAAGACCTGCCGGGCCGCCTGTGCGGCTCTGTGGTGCGCCGGGGCGCCCGGCCGTGCCCTCGGGGGCGCATTCCCCGGGGGCGGCCCCGGGAGGGGGGTCACCTCGTTCGGCCGGGCAGGACCGGTGTCGCGCCGGCTCGGCGGAGCACGGAGCTGAGTATCAGCCCGGCGCCGCGTACGACCGTGGTCGCCGGGTCGTCGGCGAGACGTACCGGAACGCCGAGGCGGACCGCGACCCGGTCGGTGACGTCGGGGCGGGCGGCGCCTCCCCCGGCGAGCAACGGGCCCTTGCGCAGGGCCCCGAGGACGGCTCCGTGCCGGTCCTGCTTCCACATCTCGTCCACCATGTCCAGGACGGTGCGGACGACGGCGGTGGGCGGCTCGCAGGGGTCGAGGTCGCTCAGTCCCGTCTCGGCCTGGCGGGCGTCGCGGACCAGTCCGTCGACGAGGAGGGTCGCCTCGGTCAGCTCGGCGCCGATGTCGAGGACGAGCAGCGGGCCGCCGTCCTGCGGTCCGGCGTATGCGGCGGCGGCCCTCGCGCTGTCCAGGGCGATGACGCTCGTCGGCCCGAGTGCGGTGATCAGTTCCCTCGCCGCGGCGCGTTGTTCGGGCCCGGCGAGGACGGGATGGCTGAGGACGATCACGGTGTCGGTGCGGTCCGCGCCCAGGGCTCTGTCGGCGATACGGCCGAGCATGCGGCCGCAGGACACGGGGTCGACGATGCGCCCTCGCCGGACCGGGCGGCCGTGCCCCGGCCCGTCGCCGAAGTCGCCGCAGGCGTCGGTGTCGGCGATGACGCCGTGTCCGGGCATCCAGGCGCGGGTCCGTGAGCTGCCGAGGTCGAGGGCGAGGCCGCGGGTGGCGCCCCGGTACTCCTGGCGGACGGACCGGCCGAGTCGCGGTCCGTTGTGCAGCGAACGCATCGCCCCTCCCACCGGCCTGCCGACGCGGCCGTTCACACACCCATTGACCCGCTGATAGCGAGGCATGGCCGAGCCCTCACTATGCAATAGGGAGGCAAAGAAAGCCACTCCCAGGCAAAATCCAAGGGCTCGGGCGCGGCGAGGTCTCCGTCGTACGTCACACCTCCGACGGCAGGAACCCTGCGATCAGTTCGGCGAACTCGTCCGGCGCGGCAATCCGGACGCCCAGGTCCTCGGCCTTGGTGCGCTTGGATCCGGCCTTCTCCCCGGCGACCAGGAGCGTGGTGCGCTTGGAGACGCTGGACGAGGACTTCCCGCCGGCTCGCTCGATCAGCTCGTTCATCTGATTGCGGGAGAGCTTCTCCAGCACGCCGGTCATGGCGCCGGTGACCACCACGGTCATCCCGTCCAGCGGCAGGCCGGCGGTCCCCTGCCCGTCGGCGGCGTCAGCCTCTTCCGTTCCCTCCTCGCCCGGCTCCGGCGGCGGCGTCGCACCGGGCTCCGTCATGTTGACCCCGGCGGCCACCAGCTTCTCGATCAGCGGGGCCAGCTCCACCAGCTCCGCGACGACGCCCGCAGCCTTCTCCTTGCCGATGCCGTCGACCCGCTGGAGCTCCTCGGCGTCGGCGGCCCTGATCCGGTCCATGTCCGCGAAGTACCGGGCGATACGCCGTGACATGGAGCGCCCGGTGCCGCGTACCCCCAGCGCGCAGAAGACCCGGGAGAGCGGCTGGGTCCGTGCCGCCTCGATGGCGGCCAGGAGGTTGTCGGTGCTGGTCTCGCCCATCCGTTCCAGGCCGAGCAGCTGCTCGCGGCCGAGGGTGAAGAGGTCTGCGAAGTCGGCCACCAGCCCGGCTTCGACGAGCTGGACGACCCGGGTGGCGCCGAGGCCCTCGATATCGAGCTGGTCGCGGCCCGCCGCGTACGAGATGGAGGCGACGAGGCGGCAGTCGCGGCCCCGGACACAGCGCCAGCGCTGCTCGCTGGTGTCGATCTCGGAACCGCACTGCGGGCATGCCTCGGGGAAGACTATGGGCTGCTCGTCACCGGTCCGCAGATGGGCGACGGGCGCCTCGATGCGGGGGATGATGTCGCCCGCCTTGTAGACCATCACACGGTCGCCCAGGCGGAGATCGCGGCGGGTGATGTCGGCCGGGTTGTGCAGTGTGGCGTAGCTGACGGTCGAGCCGTCGATCTCCACCGGTTCCAGCACCGCGCGCGGCGCGATGATGCCGGTCCTGCCGACGTTCCACTCGACTCCGAGGAGCCGGGTGACCTTCTCGACGGCCGGGAGCTTGTATGCGATGGCCCAGCGCGGCGCCCTGGTCCCGGAACCGGCCTCGCGCTGGTCGGCCGCCAGATCGGCCTTGATCACGATGCCGTCGATGCCGAACGGCAACGAGGCGCGCAGGGCCGCCACTTCCTCGACCCTGGCCTGCACCCCCTCGACGGTGGTCACGGTGCGCGGTGCCACATCCGTGTCCGCCGCGGTGTGCACGCCGAGCCCTGCGACGTACTCCAGGACCTCGCTGTGCGGGAGTTCGGCGAGGGTGCCGGTCAGCTCACCGGACTCGGGCAGCGGCAGCGCACCGTAGGCGAAGAAGGTCATCTCCACCGTGTACGCGCGGTCCTTGGCGCGGAGTGTGCCCGCCGCGCCGTTCCTCGGATTGGCGAAGGGGGCGCCGCCGTGCTCGGTGCGCACAGTGTTGGCCTGTTCGAACTGCTCGGTCGTCATGAGGATCTCGCCGCGCATCTCGATCGTCACCGGCTCGGCCAGCTGCTCGGGGAGGCCGACCACGGTGCCGATCGCGTGCGAGACGTCCTCGCCCGCGGTGCCGTCGCCCCGGGTGATCAGCTGTTCCAGGCGGCCCGCCCGGTAGCGGGCGGCGACAGCCAGGCCGTCGAGCTTCGGCTCCACGCTCCACGCGGCGACGGGTCTGCCGATCCGGCGCTCCAGCGACGCCGTCCATGTGGCGAACTGCTCGGCCGAGAAGACGTTGTCCAGGGACAGCATCGGCACCGTGTGGGGCACGTCTCCGCTTGCGGCGCCGCCCGCCACTTTGCCGGTCGGGGACGCTTCCAGCACCTCCTGCGGGTGCTTCTGTTCGTATGCGGCGATCCCCTGTACCAGCCGGTCGTACGCATCGTCGTCGAGCGTGCTCTCGCCCGTGGCGTAGTACGCGGCGGCGGCCTGCGACGCTTCTTCGACCGCGGCGGCGTAGGCGGCGGTATCGGCGAGCACAACAGCTGAGTTCGTCATGGCCCCCATCCTGCCGCCCACCACTGACAACGCCCCTCAGCCGGCCGCTTGAACCGTCCCGTCCGCCTCGTCGGCGCCACCCACCGCGCCCGACGGTGCCAGCGGGATCTGCGGTCCCGAACACTCCCGCAGCCAGCGCCGCAGCACCTTGTGCACCTGCTCGGCCCCCACCAGCTCCGTGCCCTGCGCCACCGGCGCGGACAGATCCGCCGGCCACAGCAGGAACGGCCGGGACTGCTCGCCGCCCAGACCGCCGTGCGAGCCGATCTGTTCCTCGAATGCGTGCACGCAGCCCGTGGCCCGGTCGTGCATCGAGTTGACCATGATGTCGGCGACGTGCGGGAAGGTGTCGGTGCGGCGCACCGCGGCCGCCGCGCCCGGGCCGAAGGGGGCCAGCGGCCCTTCCCCGTCCCTCAGTTCCGACACCGGGACCTCGGTGCCGCCACGGCCCAGCACCACCGATCCGTGCCGCTCGCTGCGAACCAGTAGAAAGCCGATGCCGGGGTGGTTGGCGAGGGTGGCGAGCAGTGCGGGACGGCTCCGGTCGAGCTGTTCGCGCGAGGCGCGTCCCTCGATGTCGGGGAAGGAGATCAGGCCGAGGTTGCCGGAGGCGAGGACGACCGGGTCGGACGGCTTCGCACGGTGTTCGACCTCGCCCTCCTCGACCGGCCGGTGCAGGGCGATCCGTACCGCGTCACGTGCCTCCGAACCGCTGCGGGTGCTCTGCGCCCGACGGGGTACGGGCAGCCCGCAGCCCGCCCGCACCAGATCCTTGAGCGTCAGCCCGTACGCCCCCGCGAAGGTCTCCCCGGGGCTCTGCCCGTGGTCGGACAGCAGCACGATCCGGTACCTGCGCGGGGTGTGTTCGGCGACCTTGACGATCAGGGCGAGCGAGCGGTCCAGGCGCGCGAGCACCTTCTCCGCGTCACGGCTGTGCGGTCCGGAGTGGTGCGCCACCTCGTCGTACGCGACCAGGTCGGCATAGACGGCGGTGCGTCCGGCGAACATGTCCCCGATGACGGCGGCAACCACCACATCGCGTTCGAGGACGGTCGCGAAGGCCCGGATGAAGGGGTAGAGCCCACCGCGCTTGACCCGGGGCGTGTCCTTCCGTATCCGCGCCCGGGTCGACTGCCCGATCTCGCGGCAGACCTCGGCGAGGAACGACAGCGCCGTGCGCACGGCGTTGGCCGGATCGGAGAAGTAGGCGAAGTACCCCGCCCTGGAGCGGCGGCCCTTGCCGAGCCGGGCCGCCATGGACAGGACGAGCGCCAACTGGTCGGCGCCGCCGCTGAAGAGATTGCCGCGGCTGGCACCGTCGAGCGTGAGCAGCCCGCCGTCATGGGTGCGTGCGACGGCCCGGCGCTGGAGCTCTATGGCGCTCGCGGGGCGGCTGGAGACCATGACGTCGCCGGTCTCCTTCTCGTACCAGCGGAAGGCGGGGACGTCGTGGTTGCTGCCGTGCAGGATGCCGAGCTGGCTGGCACCGGTCTGGCTGGACCAGTCGGTGCGCCACGGGGTGAGCCGGTGGCCCTCCTTGTCGGCGAGCCAGTTCGCGACGGTCGGCATCAGGCCGGAGCAGGCGGCCCGGGCGAGCACGTCGTGGCCGACGCCGTCGAGCTGGATGAAGACGGTGCCCGGCGGTCCGCTGCGCCCGCTGTCCGCACCGCTGCGTCTGCGGCGGCGGTCGGCGAGCCGTGAGAGCCGGCGCCGGTAGGCGTTGTCGTCGCGGACGGCCAGCGCCGTGGAGGTTGCGGAGGCGACGGCGGACATCACGGCCGCGACGGCGACCGCGGTCTCCGGGTTTGCGGCGCCGCGCCCGTCCGGGATGAGTCGCAGGGCGACCAGCAGCAGCGAGCCGTTCAGGAAGAAGACGAGCATCCCCAGGACGAGTGCGGGCACGATGAGCAGTGCCCGTACCAGGACCGGCCAGACCAGCGCGGAGAGCAGGCCGAACGCTCCTGCGCCCCAGGCCGCGGTGAACGCGATCTTGGTGATGCTGTCGCCGTCGTCCGACTGGAGCTGGAAGTCCGGCAGAATCCCGGCGAGCGCCAGCATCGTGAGCGTCGAGACCGCCCACACCACAACCACTCGTATCAGGGCGCTGCCGGCTGTTCGCCATCGCCCGTCACCCACGCCGTTCCACCTCACGTCCGGACCCCGCCGTTCCGGGCCCTGTCCCCCAGCTTTTCACAGCACGGCCGCGGGCCACCGGCGGCAGCGGGCGGGAGGCAGGTCAGCAGCCGTCGTATCCGGCGGTGGGCATGGAGAGCCTGCGGTGCACACTCGCCTTCGTACGGGCGTTGTACGGCGGCTCGTCCAGTCCCGCGATCTCCAGCCGTACGCCGCGCCGCTCGCACTCCGCGGCGAACTCCGGCACCGAGGTCAGGGCCCGCGCCAGCACCCGGTCGTTGGCCGCGACGAAGAGTTCGACATCGCCGCTCTCGATATCCGTCCACAGGGCGTGGTGGTCGGGGCGCAGCCCGTAGAAGCGCAGCTGCCGGGTGACGACGTATCCCTTGTCGGCGGCCCAGCGGGCGCACATGTCGTGCTGGCTGCGGGTGTCCACGAGGAACGGATCGCTGTCGAGCTCTTCGAGCGGCGTGAGACTGGCGATGGCCGCCACCCGTACGTCCGTTGCGTCCCCCATGGCCGTCCCCCCGTGCTAGGCGTACCGGCGACCCTACCCCTCCGGCTCCCGCACAAAAAGGCGCATGTCGGGACGGGAGGAGTACGGAGTACGGAACGCCGGTGCGCCCCCGCCCCTGGGCGGAGCCGGGGCGGGGGCGCCCGGGACGGTGGGTCAGAGCGACGTCATGACGTGCTTGATGCGGGTGTAGTCCTCGAAGCCGTACGCGGAGAGGTCCTTGCCGTAGCCGGACTGCTTGAACCCGCCGTGCGGCATCTCGGCGACGAGTGCCATGTGGGTGTTGATCCATACGCAGCCGAAGTCGAGGTTCCTGGACATCCGCATCGCCCGTGCGTGGTCCTTGGTCCACACCGAGGAGGCGAGGGCGTAGTCGACGCCGTTCGCGTACGCGACGGCCTGGGCCTCGTCCGTGAACGACTGGACGGTCATGACCGGGCCGAAGACCTCGTTCTGGATGATCTCGTCGTCCTGCTGGAGGCCGGAGACGACGGTCGGGGCGTAGAAGTAGCCCTTCTCGCCGACCCGGTGGCCGCCCGCCTCGATCGTGGCGTGCTCCGGGAGGCGGTCGATGAAGCCGCTGACCTGGGCGAGCTGGCCGGCGTTGTTGAGCGGGCCGTACAGCACGTCCTCGTCGTCCGGCTGCCCCGTCCTCGTGTCGGCGGCGGCCTTGGCGAGGGCGGCGACGAACTCGTCGTGGACGGACTCCTGGACCAGGACGCGGGTCGCGGCCGTGCAGTCCTGGCCGGCGTTGAAGAAGCCGCCGACGATCAGGTCCTCGACCGCCTTCTCCAGGTCCGCGTCCTCGAAGATCACCGCCGGGGCCTTGCCGCCGAGCTCCAGGTGGACGCGCTTGACGTCCTTGGCCGCGCTCTGCGCGACCTGGATGCCGGCCCGTACCGAGCCGGTGATGGAGGCCATCGCCGGGGTCGGGTGCTCGACCATCGCGCGGCCGGTCTCCCGGTCGCCGCAGATGACGTTGAAGATGCCGCGGGGAAGCTCCAGCTCCTCCAGTACGCCGCCGATGATCTCGGCGATCAGCACGGTGGAGGCGGGGGTGGTGTCGGAGGGCTTGAGGACGACGGCGTTGCCCGCGGCGAGCGCGGGCGCGAACTTCCACACGGCCATCAGCAGGGGGTAGTTCCACGGCGCGACCTGCGCGCAGACGCCGACCGGCTCGCGGCGGATGATCGAAGTGAGGCCCTCCATGTACTCGCCGGCCGAGCGGCCTTCGAGCATCCGCGCCGCACCGGCGAAGAAGCGGACCTGGTCGATGGCCGGGGCCAGTTCCTCGCTGCGGGTGAGGTGGAGCGGCTTTCCGGTGTCACGGCTCTCGGCGGCCACCAGTTCGTCGGCCCGCGCCTCCATCGCGTCGGCGATCCTCAGCAGGGCCAGCTGGCGTACGGAGGGGGTGGTGTCGCGCCAGACGGGGAACGCGGCAGCGGCGGCGGCCATGGCCGCGTCGACGTCCGCATCGCCGGAGAGCGGGGACGTCGCGTAGACCTCACCGGTGCTGGGGTCCACGACGTCGAGGGTGCGGCCGTCCGAGGCGTCCGCGAAGACGCCGTCGATGTAATTGCGGAACGTGGTGCTCATGGAACCGGTCTCTCTCGTGGTCGGTCGGCGGTACGGGTGGTGCTCGTGGTCACACGGCGGTGCGGGCGGACGTCTGGAGCGGCGGTGCCTTCAGCCCGAGGTACGGGCGGACAGGTGCTCGTGGACGGCGGGCCAGCTGCCGTCCTCGGCGCGGGCGAAAACGATCGTCTCCCGCTCGTGGACGGTCTCCTCACCGGCCCTGGTGGCGATCCTGGTCTCCACGTCGTGGCTGAAGACGGCGGTGGTGCCGAGGTGCTGGATCAGCTGTCCGGTGGAGGTGCAGCCCAGGATCCGGAAGTCGTCCTCGGCCACCCACTGCTGCCACAGCGCGCGGTACTCGGCGATGGAGCCGAGCCGCTGCGGGGTGGAGTGGAAGACGAACGTGGCGTCCGGGGCGAACGAGCCGAAGTAGTCGTCGAGGCGGCCCTCGGCGAAGGCGGCGATCAGCGCGTCGGCGGCGGCCTGGATCTCCTGGACGGGGCTGCTCTCGGGCGTGCTCATGGGTGGCTCCTGGTCACGGGCGGGGTGGGCGCTCAGTGAGCGGCGGCGGGTTCGGCGGCGAGAGGCTCCTGTGTACCGCCGGTGATCGGCGGGACCTCGGTGTCCGAGGCCCTGACGAATCGGGGGCCGTCCGGCCCGTACACTCCGCGCGGCTCGGGGAAGAGGGTGAGCAGGCCGAGGTAGACCACGGCCGCGAGGGCGAGGCCGACCGGGAGGGAGATGTCCGCGCCGTTCGCGAGGTTGCCGAGCGGGCCGACGAACTGGCCGGGCAGGTTGGTGAACAAAAGCGCCACACCGGCGGAGATGAACCAGGTGGACATCCCGCGCCAGTTCCAGCCGTGGTTGAACCAGTAGCGGCCACCGGTCTGGCGGCGGTTGAAGACCTGGAGCGCGTCCGCGTCGTACCAGCCGCGCCGGGTGACGTAACCGAGTGCCATCACGATCATCCACGGGGCGGTACAGGTGATGATCAGGGTCGCGAAGGTCGAGATGGACTGCGCGAGGTTGAGCGCGAAGCGGCCGATGAAGATGAAGGCGATCGACAGGACGCCGATGAAGAACGTCGACTGCACCCGGCTGAAGCGGGTGAAGACGCTCGAGACGTCGAGGCCGGTGCCGTACAGCGCGGTCGTGCCGGTCGACAGACCACCGATCAGGGCGATCAGGCAGAGCGGCAGGAAGTACCAGCCGGGCGAGATGGCGAGCAGTCCGCCGACGTAGTTGGGCGCGGCCGGGTCGACATACTTGGCGGCCTTGGTCGCGATGATCGAGGCGGTGGCCAGGCCGAAGACGAAGGGCAGCAGCGTGGCGATCTGGGCGAGGAACGCGGCGCCCATCACCCGGCGGCGGGGCGTCGTGGCCGGGATGTAGCGGGACCAGTCGCCGAGGAACGCGCCGAAGGAGACCGGGTTGGACAGCACGATCAGCGCGGCGCCGATGAACGACGGCCAGAACAGCGGGTCGGCGGTCGAGGTGAAGGTGCCCGCGTAGCCGGCGTCGAAGTCTCCCGCGAAGGCGAAGGCGCCGAGGACGAAGAGCGCCGATGCGGCGATCACCGCGATCTTGTTGACCATCAGCATGAAGCGGAAGCCGTAGATGCAGACCACCAGGACGAGCCCGGCGAAGATCGCATATGCAATGCCATATGTCACATCGGACTCGGGCACACCGGCGAGTCGGTGAGCGCCGCCGACGAGTGCGTCACCCGAGGACCACACCGAGATCGAGAAGAACGCGACCGCGGTGAGCAGCGAGAGGAACGAGCCGACGATCCGACCGTGTACGCCCAGGTGGGCGGAGGAGGAGACGGCGTTGTTGGTGCCGTTGGTCGGGCCGAAGAGCGCCATCGGGGCGAGCAGCAGCGCACCGGCCACGAGGCCGAGCAGTGTCGCCGCGAGTCCCTGCCAGAAGGAGAGGCCGAACAGGATCGGAAAGGCGCCCAGCACACACGTCGCAAAGGTGTTGGCACCGCCGAAGGCGAGCCGGAAGAGGTCGACCGGACGGGCGGTGCGGTCGGCGTCGGGAATCCGCTCGACACCATTGGTCTCGACTTCGGTGATCGAAGCAGTCACGGGCGCTCCACCTTTTGTTCATGGGGACGGTCCCACAGTCTGTGGCCCCGGACGACAGTCGACAATTGTGCACATCACAGAGCACTACGCTGTTGTCTGTGGCCAGCGACAAACTCACCGTTGAGGATCTGCTCTCCTTCCCCGCTCTGCAGCTCTCCGTGAAGGCGGGCAGCAGTGGCCTGGGCCGCTCCGTGTCCTGGGCGCATGCCAGCGAACTCGCCGATCCGACGCCCTGGCTGCTGGGCGCCGAGGTGATCATGACGACGGGCCTTGCCGTCCCGCGTACCGCGGCCGGACAGCGCGCCTATCTGGAGCGGCTCGACGACGCCGGTGTCTCCGCGCTCGCCCTGTCTGCGCAATTGCACATGCCACCGCTGCACGACGCGTTCTTCCGGGCGGCCGAGGAGCGCGGCTTCCCGGTCCTGGAGGTCCCGCTCGCCGTCCCGTTCATCGCGGTGTCCCAGGAGGTCGCGGCCTCGGTCCAGGAGGACGCCAGGCACCGGCTCGGTGCCCAGCTCCAGGTCTTCGGCTCGCTGCGCTGGCTGGTCGCCGAGGATCTCGACACGCCGACGCTGCTGCGCCGGCTGGAGCGCCTTTCCGGTTACGACGTGTATCTGTGCACGCCCCAGGGGCGCCCCCTGCTGCCCGGCGTACCTGTGCCGGAGCCGGGCGTGCTGCCCGCTTCCGTGGACGCTCCGCCGACCGTCCCGGGCGGGTTCGTGCTGCCCGTGCCGGCGCCCGGAGGCCCGGCGGGATTCCTCGTCGCGTACGAGCGGGAGGGCGCCCAGCCCGCCGGGCTCGCCGTCGTCCAGCACATCGCCACGGTGGCGGCGCTGCGGGTCGCGATGGTGCGCAACGAGCGCGAGACGCTGCGCCGCGAGGGCGCGGAGACGCTGGCCGAACTCCTTCAGGAGGTACTGGACCCGGAGGCGGCCCGGCGCAGGCTCGCCCGGCATGCGATCAAGGGCGACACCGTGCTGATCGTGGTGCGGCAGACCACGGACGAGGCGCTGCTGCGCTGCCTCCAGGACCATCCGCATCTGCTCCTCACCTGGGGCACGGACCGCTATGTCCTGGGGGCACCGCAGCTGGCCGTGGAGATCGGCGAACTGCCGGAAGTGGCGGCCGGGATGAGCCGCCCGTTCCTGCCGGGTGCCGCGCTGCGGGTGGCTCAGCGCGAGGCGCTCTGGGCGGTCTCGAAGGCTGCCGAGTCGGGCCGTTCCGTGGTCCGCTACGGCGACGACTCCCTGGGCCGCTGGCTGCCCGACGACCCTGCGGTCCTGACCGCGCTGGTCGAGCATGTACTCGGCGAGGTCCTGCGCTACGACAAGGCACATGGCTCGCAGCTGCTGGTCTCGGTGCGCACGTGGATGGAGCGGGACCGCCGCACGGAGACGGCGGCGGCCGCGCTCCATATCCATCCCAACACCCTCGCCTACCGGCTGCGCCGCTTCGGCGCTCTGACCGACCGTGACATGGCATCCACGGGGGCTCTGGCGGAGGTCTGGCTGGCCATCCAGGCGGCGGGGGCGCTGGGCCTCACCGACTGAGAGTGACCAGCCGGAGGCGACGACCGGACGAAGACCGACCGGCACATGGGGGGTGGGAGAAGGAGCGGGGCTGGGTGCGTGCAGCTGCAAGGCGGAGGAGGGAGGCAACGCGGAGCGTTGTCGACTGACGACAACGCCGCAGATGTGCGTGTCCAGCCCCGCGACGCCGCCCCCCATGTGCCGGTCGGTCTAAGCCGGGTCACCCGTTCCGGTCACGGCACTAGGCTCGATGCCAGGGCCGGAACAAGGAACCCGGGAACGAGGAGGCACCGCGTGCCGGTGGAAGTCACCTGGTGGGGTCATGCCACCTGCACGATCGAGGACTCCGGGGTCCGTGTGCTGACCGATCCGCTCCTCGTACGGCGCTTCGCGCATCTGCGCCGCCGCCGCGGCCGGCTCCCCGGCCCCGAGGCCACGGTCGCCGATGTGGTGCTCGTCTCGCATCTTCACTCCGACCATCTGCATCTGCCGTCACTGGCACGGCTCGCCCCCGGCAGCCGGCTGATCGTGCCGGTGGGTGCGGTGCGCTCCGTCCCGGGGCTGCGGGTGCTGCGTTCGGTGCGCGGGCTGCGGATCACCGAGGTGTCACCGGGCGACGAGGTCCGGGTCGGCGAGGTGCGGGTACGGGCGGTTCCCGCACTGCACGACGGCAGGCGCCTTCCCATGGGCCCGCAGCGCTCTCCCGCGCTCGGCTATGTGGTCGAGGGCGAGGCACGGACGTATTTCGCCGGTGACACCGGGCTCTTCGACGACATGGCCCGGGCGGTCGGTCCGGTGGATGTGGCACTGCTGCCGGTGGGCGGCTGGGGTCCGTATCTGGGCCACAGCCATCTGGACGCGGGCCGGGCCGCGCAGGCACTGGCCCGGCTGGCGCCGCGGTCGGCCGTGCCGGTGCACTACGGCACGTACTGGCCGATCGGAATGGACGGGGTCAGGCCGCACGAGTTCCACGCACCCGGTGACGAGTTCGTCCGCAAGGCGACGCTGCTGGCACCGGAGGTGGCGGTGCACCGGCTGTCCCACGGCGAACATGTGCGGCCGGAGGCCGCCAGGTGATCCAGGAGGTCGTGAGGCAGCTGCCCCCGGAGTCGACTCAGCAGGCGGTGGGCTATCCGTCCCTGTTCCTGCTGGTGGCGCTGGGCGCGCTGTTGCCTGTGGTGCCTACGGGTGCGCTGGTGAGTTCGGCCGCGGTGGTGGCGCTGCATCAGTCGTCGCCGTTCTCGCTGCTGATCGTCTTCGGGGTGGCGTCGGCCGCGGCGTTCCTCGGCGACATCTGTCTGTACTGGCTCGGTCAGCGCGGGGTGCGGTCGAAGAGCGGTTCGAAGTGGCTGCAGGCGATCAGCGACCGGGCCGCCCCGGAGCGGCTGGCGCAGGCGCAGCAGAAGCTGGACGAGCACGGTGCGGTGGTGCTCGTGCTGTCGAGGCTGATACCGGCGGGGCGGATTCCGGTGATGCTGGCCTGCCTGCTGGGGCGGATGCCGCTGCACCGGTTCGCCCGTGGGGATGTGCCGGCCTGTCTGGCGTGGGCGGCGACGTACCAGCTGATCGGCATTCTGGGCGGTTCGCTCTTCCCCGAGCCGTGGCAGGGTGTGGTCGCGGCGGTGGGTCTGACGCTGCTGATCAGCGGGGCGCCCGCGGTGTGGCGCCGGATGCAGGCGCGCTTCAGCCACTGATCGTGCGGGGCGCCGCTTCAGCCACTGATCGCGCGGGGTTCCGGTTCCAGCACGCGGGAGCCGCCGATCGGCAGGTCCCAGAGCCGCTCGCGGGGGTGTCCGGCCCGCTGCCAGGCGGTACGCAGTCGGGCCAGCGGTTCGAGTACAGGCTCCGCCGAGAGCAGGAAGGTGGCCCAGTGCATCGGCGCCATCGCGCGGGCGCCGAGGTCCTCGTACGCCTGCACGGCCTCCTCCGGATCGGTGTGCACGTCACCGAGCCACCAGCGCGGTTCGTACGCCCCGATCGGCAGCAGGGTCAGATCGATGCCCGGGTACCGGCGGCCGATCTCGCCGAACCAGTGCCCGTACCCGGTGTCCCCGGCGAAGTGGATCCGCTGCCCGTCGCGGCCGGTGCCGATGATCCAGCCGCCCCACAGGGAGCGGCAGGTGTCGGTGAGGGTCCGCTTGGACCAGTGGTGGGCGGGCACGAAATCGAAGCGGACGCCGTTCAGCCGGGCCGATTCCCACCAGTCGAGTTCGGTGACGCAGGTGAAGCGGCGACGGCGGCACCAGCGGCCGAGCCCGGCGGGCACGAACAGCGGGGTGTCCTTGGGCAGTCTGTGCAGGGTGGGGGCGTCGAGGTGGTCGTAGTGGTTGTGGCTGATGACGACGGCGTCGACGGGCGGCAGGTCCTCCCAGCGGACGCCGACCGGTGTGATCCTGGCCGGGGTGCCGAGGATGCGACGGGACCAGACGGGGTCGGTGAGGACGGTCAGCCCGCCGGTGCGCACGATCCAGCTGGCGTGCCCGGCCCAGGTCACGGATGTGGTGCCTGCGGGGGTGGCGGGCAGGGGTTCGGGGGCGTACGGGAGCCGGTGGATGCCGCGCAGTCCCTCCGCATCGGGCCGCAGGGCACGGTCACGGGCCAGCAGGGGCATGCTCATGACATCCGGGACGGGTACGGTGAGCCGGTCGGCGAAGGTCTTCGGCCAGGCCCGGAGCTCACCGAGCGGACGCGGTTCGACGACCTCGCCGCGAAAGACGTGGTGCAGGTGCGCGGTCCCGGGGAGGGAGCGCTCGGTCTGTTCCGTCATCGAGAGACTCCCGTCTCGGAGTCGGGCACCGGAGTTGTCCGGGGTCACGGGGTCACGGGGTCACGGGGTCACGGGGTCACGGGGTCACGGGGTCACGGGGTCACGGGGTCACGGGGTCACGGGGTCACGGGGTCACGGGGTCC
>NZ_JBHVWS010000004.1:0-88135 GCF_042882185.1 Streptomyces sp. NPDC058239 | reverse complement strand
ACGGGGTGATTCGGAGTTGTCCGGAGTCGGTTCGGCATCTCGGTCCGGCATCCCGGTTCGTCATCGGAGTTCGTCGAGGGCCTCTTTGAAAATGCTCAGGGCTTGAGCCACATGCGGCAATTCCAGGGGCGCCACAGCGGTGAGGGACTCCATCTGCTGTTCCGGGGCCGACCCGAGGAGCGTCCCGGTGCCCAGCCGTACGCGCAGCGCCCCCAGTTCGTCGCCGAACCGGTGGCCGCCCGGCGCCGGTGCGCCGAGGCGTTCCGTCAGGTACTCCTCCAGTTCGAGCGAGTCGGTGACACCCCGGTCAGCGAGCCGGGATCTGAGCGGCCCGAGGTCGGCGTAGAGATGGCGGCCGGCCTGCGGGGGTCTGGCCAGCGCGCCCGATGCGAGGACCGCGCGGTGGGCCGCTGCCGCGACCTGCGCCTGGAGCGCGGCGGCCCGGCGGACCCGGTCCGTGACGGAGTCCGGTTCGCGCAGCGCGTGGGCGGCGGCCATGGCGACGGGCCCCGCGACATGCGCGCCGAGTGCGGTGAGGATGTCGAGGGTACGGGCATGGCGCACCGCTGCCCGCTCGGTGTCCGGGAACCGGGCGACCGCGACCGGCCAGGCGGACGGGGTCAGCGCACCGGCGAGATCACAGACGACCGTGACATCGTCGGGGCACATTTCGGCCGGACTGAGCAGGACCGTGTCGTGCGGCCGGTGCAGGGTGTCGCGCCAGGTCTCGTCACTGACGATGTGCAGCCCTTCGGCGACCGCCGCCTCGCACGCCTCGCGCACGAGTTCCGGCGGGGCGACGGTGGCGGTCGGGTCGTCGACGACGGAGATCAGCAGCAGCCGGGGCCTGCCTCCCTCGGCGCGCACCCTGCGGACGGTCTCCAGCAGCGCGTACGGATCGGGCACGCCGCCGCACTCGGCCGGGGTCGGCACATGATAGGCGGGTCTGCCCAGCAGCCTGGCCTGCGGAATCCAGGTGGCTGTGCAGGGGCGCGGCATGAGCACGTCGCCGCCGTGCGCGGCGATCAGCGCGAGCAGCAGCGGCGAGGCACCCGGGGCGGCGGCGATGTTCTCCGGGCTGCCGCGCAGTCCGCGCCGCTCCCAGTAGGCGGTCGCGGCCTCGCGCAGGGCGTCGCCGCCGCCGGTCGGTTCAGGTTCGCTGCGGCCGGCCGCGGCGGCGAGCACCTCGGCCAGCTCGGGCAGGACGGGCAGACCGGGATCGGGTGCGGGCGGCCCGTACCGGACGGGACCGCGGTCCTCCCGTACGGAACTCACACCACTCCCGTCCTTCTCTTTGCGCCCCGCCCGTCCGGTCCGCTCGGTCCGCTTCCGCCCCATCCGGGCCTCCTTCGCCGCCGCCCCGTCCCGTCGTCTCGCACTCAGGGCCCTTTATACGAGGGTTCGGCCGACCGCGCCCGCCCAACGGCGCCGTCGAGGCACCCGCCCGGCAGCGGGCCATCGGTAACGGCCGAGGGAGGCGGGCTCAGCCCGCGAAGGCCGTCCCGGGCATCCCGTGCCCCGCGTCCGGCAGTACCAGCAGCGAACCGGACAGCGGATGCGGAGCGGCGAGCCCGGTGCGGGCCGAGGTGATGTAGAGGTCGCGCAGGTCCCTGCCGCCGAAGGCGCAGGCCGTCGGGCGCTGTACGGGGAGTTCGACGATCCGGTCCAGGGCACCGTCGGCCGTGTAGCGGCGCACCGCAGCGCCGTCCCACAGAGCGACCCAGACGGCTCCCCGGGCGTCGACCGTCAGCCCGTCGGGGAATCCCGCACCCTGCTCGACGGTGGCGAACGGGCGTCGGTTCACGGCGTGTTGACCGTCGAAGTCGAAGACGTCGATACGGCGCGTGGGCGTGTCGATGAAGTACATCAGCCGCCCGTCCGGACTCCACCCGATGCCATTGCCGCAGGCCACGACGGGCAGCACCGGGGTGACCGCGCCGTCGGGTGCGACGCGGGCGAGGCTGCCGCCGGTCTCCGCGCCGTCGTAGCGCATGGTGCCCGCCCACAGCGCCCCGTCCGGAGCGACCGCCGCGTCATTGCCGCGGCGTCCGGGCTCCGGGTCGTGGACCAGCCAGCGAAAGGCGCCGTCGGGGTCGTACAGGCCGATGCCGTCGCGCAGATTGACCACAAGTCCGCCACCGGCGCGCGGCTTGGCGGCTCCGACGTGCTGTTCGGTGGCCATCACCGTACGGCGGCCGCTGACCGGGTCGTAGGTGTGCACGCGGGCGGAGACGATGTCGACCCAGATGAGCCGGCCGGTGACGGGATCCCAGGTCGGTCCCTCGCCGAGTTCGGCGTGCTCGTGTACGGCAACATCCAGGCGTGTGGTGGTCACTTCTGCCCCTCGTGGTGTCCGAGCCGGCCGGAGAGCGCGTCGGCACCGTCGGCCGCGAGGCTTGCCGGCTCCTCCTCGCGCTCCTCGGTCCAGCGGATCATGGGTACGGATATGGAGAGCGCGGCGCCGGGCGGTAGCGGCCCGGCCGGTCCGCGACCGGCACCGGACAGGAGCGGGCCGCGAGGGTGGTGAGCGGTTCATGGGCGGTGGTACGCGGCAGCTGGAGCTTGCGGGTGACCTCGGGGGCGGTGAGCGTTCCGTCGCCGTGGAGGAAGAGCTCGAGTACGTCCGGAGTCCTGGTCACCGCGGGGACGAGTCGCCCCATGGTCGTGCACCCATCTCTCGCGTCCGGCACTCCGGTCGATGACCGGCATCACGAACACAGGGTAATCGGGTGGCACTTGCCGCGACAATGCAGGTGACCGCGGGCGAGGTCAGGCCCGTCGGCCGAGGAGCGCGAGCAGTTCGGTCTGCGGGCCGGCGTCCGCGGGGGTCTCGACGGGCGGAGCGAACAGGCCGCTCTGCGAGAGATCCTTCGCATACGGTCCGACCTCGCGGCGCGTGAACGCGACCAGTGGTGCGGGCAGCCGCTCGTCGGCGCCGATGGCCCGGGACAGGTCCCAGGCGTGCACCACCGCGTCGGCCACCATCTGCGCGCAGTAGGCATCGGCGGTGCTGTTCCCGTACGACAGGTTCACCGTCCGCTCCAGGGCGCCGGGCGCCTCGAACGCCCGGCGCGCCCCGTCCGCGGCCCGGTCCCACACGGCTACGGGGTCGTCGCCCAGCACATCGCCGTCGAAGGTGTCACCGACCTCGGCGACGGTACGGCCCTCGGTGAGCAGGGGCGGCACCCAGAGCTGCTCGGAGGCGAGATGGGTGACCAGATCGCGGACGGTCCATTCGGTGCACGGCGTCGGTGCGGACCACTGGTCGTCGCGTACGGCATGCACCCGGTCCGTGAAGAGCCGGAGCGCCTCGCCGTGGCGGTCGAGAATTTCGCTGGTGGGGACAGATGCCATGGGGTCCACTCTCCCCGGCCCGTGACGGGTGCGCGAGCGCGCCTCCTGGTTCGGCACGCCGGGGCGGGGTATTCGCTGTCCCATGTCTGCACCACGCCGTACCCCGTTCACCGGCCGGTCGTCCACCGCACTGCGCGACTGGCTGCACCGCCGCGATCTCGCCGTGTTCCATGGCCTGGCCCACCGGAACTGGCCGGGCGCCGAGCCCGTGCTGCCACGACTGAGCCGCAGCGCCGATCACGGGCTGCTGTGGTTCGGTGCCGCGGCGGGCCTGGCGGCGCTGGGCGGAAGTGCCCGGGCCCGGCGGGCCGCGCTGCGCGGGATCGCCTCGCTGGCCGTGGCGTCGGCCGCGATCAACACCATCGGCAAGGGCGCGGTACGCAGGCAGCGTCCGCTGCTGGACGCCGTGCCGGTGATCCGCCGGCTCAAGCATCAGCCGTTCACCACGTCCTTCCCTTCCGGGCACGCCGCGTCGGCCGCGGCCTTCGCCACTGGTGTCGCCCTCGAATCGAAGGGCTGGGGTGCGGCGGTCGCACCGCTCGCCCTGTCCGTCGCCGCCTCCCGCGTCTACACCGGAGTCCACTATCCGAGTGACGTGCTGGCCGGTGCGGTGCTCGGCGCGGGGGCCGCGCTGGCGCTGCGCGGTGTCGTACCGACCCGCGGACAGCTCCCGGCGCCGGGCCGCCCGCCCGGCCATGCGCCCGCGCTGCCGGCCGGCCAGGACCTGGTGGTCGTCGTCAACGAGGAATCGGGCACGGCGACCGCGACGGCCTCGCTGGTACGGAATGCTCTGCCGCGCGCCGAGGTGGTGGAGTGCACCCCCGAGGAGCTCTCGTCCGAGTTGGAGAAGGCGGCGGGACGGGGCAGGGCACTGGGGATCTGCGGCGGGGACGGCACGGTCAACCGGGCCGGGGCCGTCGCCGCCGCGCACGGTCTGCCACTCGCCGTGTTCCCGGGCGGGACGCTGAATCACTTCGCGTACGACCTGGGCATCGAGACCGTGGACGACACCTGCGCCGCGCTGACCGCGGGCGATGCGGTCCGGGTCGACCTCGGCCGGTTCCGGCCCGGCCCCGAGGGGCCCGACGGTGGGCACGGCCACTTTCTCAACGCCTTCAGCCTGGGCGTCTATCCGGAATTGGTACGGACCCGTGAGCGCTGGGCCCCACGTATCGGGGGCTGGCCGGCGGGCTTGGTCGCGGCATGGGAGGTGCTGCGTGGCGAGCGTCCGCTGGAGGCGGAGCTGGAGGGCCGGCGGCGCCCGCTGTGGCTGCTGTTCGTGGGCAACGGCCTGTTCCAGCGGGTGGGTCCGGCACCCGGCCGCCGGCACAATCTCGCGGACGGCCTGCTGGACGTACGGGTGGTGCACGGTGGGCGCACGCCGGGGCTGCGCCTGCTGGCGGCAGCCGTCGCGGGCCCGCTGACCCGCTCCCCCGTACATGCGGCAAAACGGCGCCGGAGTGTGCGGATCGCCGGCCTGAAGCCCGGCACACCTTATGCGTACGACGGCGAAGTGGCGTACAGCGGACGTGAGTTGGTGATCGACAAGCTTCCGGAGGCGCTGACGGTGTACTGCCCGATGCCGGTATAGAGGAGCGTCCGGGAATCAGCCGCGCGCGAGCGAACAAGGGGCGGCCGACTGCGTGTTGGCCGCCCCTTCCGCACACCGGTCACCTTTTGATCGTCCATATATCAAGACACGCATCTCATCATTCGACATTCGAGCGTACGGTGACCGTATCGATCAGCGTTTCGCGGTTCGCATTTCGCGCTCTGCGTTCTGCGTTCCGAGAAAGGATCCACGGCCATGCCGAAGGAGACCGCCGTCTACACCCACGGCCACCACGAGTCGGTGCTGCGCTCGCACCGCTGGCGCACCGCCGCCAATTCCGCGGCGTATCTGATCGACGAACTCCGCCCGGGCATCGCAGTGTTGGACGTCGGCTGCGGCCCCGGCACCATCACCGCGGATCTGGCCGCGCTGGTCGCCCCCGGCCGGGTGACCGCCGTCGACACCAGCCGGGAGATCCTGGACCGGGCGGCCGAGTTCGCGGCCGAACGCGGCCTGGACAACGTCGAGTTCACCACCGCCGATGTCCATGCCCTGGACTTCCCCGACGACTCGTTCGATGTCGTCCATGCCCATCAGGTGCTCCAGCACGTGGGCGACCCTGTGCAGGCGCTGCGCGAGATGCGGCGCGTCTGCCGCCCCGGCGGAATCGTCGCGGCTCGCGACAGCGACTACGCGGCGATGACCTGGTACCCCGAGGTACCGGGCATGGACGCCTGGCAGGAACTGTACCGACGGGTGGCCCGCGCCAACGGCGGCGAGCCGGACGCCGGCCGTCGGCTGCTCTCCTGGGCCCGCCGGGCCGGCTTCACCGACATCGCCCCGACCGCCGGCAACTGGTGCTTCGCCACCCCGGAGAGCCGCGCCTGGTGGAGCGCCATGTGGGCGGACCGTACGGTCGGCTCGGGGTACGCGAAGCTGGCCGTGGACGGCGGCCACGCGAGCACCGAGGAGCTGACCGCGATCGCCGCGGCCTGGCGCGAGTGGGGCGCACGGGGCGACGCCTGGTTCATGGTCCCGCACGGCGAGGTGCTCTGCCGGGCCTGAACACCGCCAACTACCCTTGTCCGCATGGACATTCTGGGAACCACGCTGCGTATCTGCGTCGACGACCTGGAGGCCGCGGTGGCCTTCTACGAGGACCTCACGGCCACTTCTGCGCTGCGCTTCGAGCGTGGCGGCGTCTCGGTCGCCGCGATCAGCTGCTTTCTCCTGATGAGCGGCCCGGAGTCGGAGCTGGAGATCCTGCGCAAGGTGACGGCGACGATCGCGGTCAAGGATGTCGACGAAGCCCACGCCTCCCTCACCCGCGTCGGCGCCCGGATCCTCGCAGGCCCGGTACCGACGCCGGTGGGACGCAATCTGATCGCGGTGCATCCGGACGGCTCGGTCTTCGAGTACGTCGACCGGAACCTGACCGTCTGACCTGCGGCCCCCGGCCCGCGGCCGTCCGGCCCGCGCCGGTGGAGGTGGTCGCGGGCCGGACGGCTTTCGCCATCAAGTCCTGGGACGCATCCGGTAGTTGTATCTGTCCGGCAGCGGCTCCTCGGTGAGCTCGGCCCACACCTCGTCCAGGATTTCCGCGCCCTCGCGCAGATCCGCCACCTCGAAGCCCTCGTCGAACACGGCCCGGGCGGCGGCGCGGTCGCCCTCGGCGATCAGCAGCCGGGCCTCCAGCAGGCGGAAGCGGCCGCGCTGCCGGAGTGCCGGGCGCAGGCCGGCCCACACCGTCCGGGCCGCTTCGGGGCGCCCTGCCGTCAGCAGTGCCTCCATCGCCTCGCGGCCGAGCGCCGCCGTGGCGGACGTCCAGACATCGCCGTCGTCGCGACGTTCCACGCACAGGTCGTCGAACGCCTCGGTGTAGAGGTCGGCCGCCCGGTCCCGCTGGCCGCCCTCCTCGGCGGCGACGGCGAGGCAGCGCAACAGCGGCCAGCGGGACGGGGCGAGGGCCAGTCCGCGTTCCCAGCTGCGGACCGCCTGTGCGCGGTCGCCGGCGTGCCACTGGGCGACTCCGAGGTGATACTCCGTGAGGGGTTCGGCGGAGGCCGTCTCCAGCATGTCGCGCCAGTGCGGTGAGACCAGGGAGGGGCCGGGCGGGACCACCCTGCGCGGTTCGGGGAAGACGCCCTGGTCCAGCAACTCCAGCCAGGGGGCCTGTTGTTCACCCAGGGTCGACTCGGCGAACGGTGTGCCGGGGAGCTTGTACTTGCCGCGCCGGACTTCGAGGGCACCCCAGCCGGAACCGGTGGCGAGCGGCTCACCGGGCTCGCTGTCGGCGCAGGGGCGCCAGGCGGCGTACGCGGCGTCGACATCCGCGCGGGGCAGCGCCTCGGCGAGCCGCCGCTCGGTCTCGGCGCGGGCCGCCGCCCAGTCGTCGCCGTGCACGGCCCGGGGGTCCGCGGACAGCGGTCCGTACGACTCCAGCCAGCTGAACTCGGCGCCCGGTTCGAGGGGGATGTGCTCCAACTGGGTACGGGCGAGTCCGGCCTGGATCTCGGCGTATCCGACGGTGCCGGGCTCGGTGAGCCACTCCTGCCAGCGGCGCCCGCCCGGGCCGCTGCCCCACAGGAACAGCTTTCGGCCGCGCAGCAGATCGGTCGACGTCTGGACGAGTCCGTGGCCGTCCTCGTCGAGGGAGGCGATCCAGCGACGGGCGCCTTCGGGCACCTCGTAGAAGTAGTCGGCGGGGAAGTCACCGCGCAGCGGGTACGTACGGTCGACGGAGCCGGCCTCGGGGACCGGGACCCGGGTCAGAGTCCGCTCGTAACCGAAGTGCCATGCCTCGTCGGCCGGGGCCAGGACGCGGGTGCGCTCGCCCTCGGGTACGGCGATGTTGGACCACCAGTAGACGGGTGCGGTGTGTTCGTGCGGGTTGCGTATCCGTACGCCGACGTGCAGGAAGTCGGAATCCTCGGGCAGCCAGAGGTCCACCTGGAACGGCAGGTCGCGCAGCCGCTCCCACTCCCAGAGGCGGACCATTTCACCGCCGTCGGGTGCGGACACCCGGGCGGCATGGACCGGGGCGCAGGACAGTGTGGTGTGGCCCGTGGCGCCTGTGTTCCATTCGATGCCGCCGGAGAACCAGGCACCGTTGAGCGCGAAGTCGGCGGGCTGCAGGACCGGGTTGGTGTAAAGGAGTTCGCGGCCGGTCGGCTTGTGGTGGAGGGAGTGGATGCGGCCCCCGAGCCCGGGCAGGACGGTGGCCCTCAGCCGGTCGTTCTCGATGATGATCGCGTCCAGTCCGGTGGGGACGCGTTCGCGCCCGTACCCGTCGAGGATGCGGACCGGGAGCACGGTGGCCAGTGGTTCATAGCCGATCTGGCGTGCCATGTCACGTGGCAGTCCGGCCCGGTCGCGGTCGTCGACGACATGCATCTCGTCGAGCGGCCGCAGCGCGGGCAGCGGGTTCTCCGGGCCCAGTGGTGCGGCGGGCAGAGTCAGTACGGCACGTCGTACGGTCGTGGCCAAGGCAACCTCGCTCCCTCACACGGGCCGCCGCAGGTCCGGGCGCCCCCGATGACCATGGAACACGCTGGACAGCGGCCCGGCCAGGGGCGTCGCCGTCAGACTTCGGCAAAAGTCCACGGAGGCGACGGCCGGGGTCGCCCTCCCCGCAATGACCCGGGGCCGCCGCCCCCGCGACAATTCGCGTGCGCCCCGCCCTCATCGCCGTAACCTTGGCCCTCGACGGTTCACGAGCGGAATGCGGAGCGGAAAACACGATGAGCACGCAGCACACCTACCGAGTGATCGTGCGCGGTACCTGGGACGGTCTGACGGACGAGGCGCGCGCCCGGCTCCTGTCCGAGGTGGACCTGCATGGCCTGAGCGCGATGCAGTTCACCGAGGAGGGCTCGCTGACGTACGACCGTGTGCTCAAGCATTTCAGCTTCCGGTTCGTGGTCGTGTCGGACGCCGGGGACGGCGAGGAGATGGCATCCGCGATCGCCGAGGACCGGGCCGGGACGCTGCTGAGGGAGCAGGGGTACGGCCATGGCGAACTGCGGTCCACGGCAACGGACATGGACACCATGAAGATCAACTACAAGGGGCGGCGGACGTCAGGAGCGGCGTGACACCGCACCGAAAGCTGCCACAGGTGCACTGAGCAGGGAAGCCGTTGCTTCCGGATGGGCCGTTCAGCCCGGCCGGACCAGAGCTTCGAGAGGAAGCACGCCCGCGCCGGAGAACAGACTGCGGGCTGTGGTGATGCGCCGCTCGCGCGCCGGGCCCGAAGTGGTCAGGTTGTCCAGGGCCCGGATCAGCGCCCACGGGTCCGGTGCGTAGTCGGTGAGACCGTGCTCGGCCATCCGTCGGGCGCCCTCTCTGCCATGCCCCGGAATGGGCCGATAGCTGACCACCGGCAATCCGACGGCCATCGCTTCGAGCGCCGTTTGCCCTGCCGCGTTGTCGATGAGCGCGCGGGAGGCCGTCATGAGTCCTGGCATGTCGTCGACCCAGCCCCTTGCATCGGCATGGGCGATACGTGACAGGTCCCGGCGAAGGCGTGTGTTCGTGCCGCAGAGCACGACCGGTCTGTAGCCCGCCGAAGCCACCAGCCGCGTGGTCTGCCCCAGGTGGTCGCCGGCGCCCCAGGCCCCCGTCGAGATCAGCACCGGCGGACGGTCCGGCGAGTCGAGCCGCCGCTGCCAGTCCGCCGCCGTGGGCGCCGGGGCATGGAACCGGGGCGCCACCAGAGCGCCGGAGGTGACGGCCGGACGCCGTACCGCTCGCCGTACCCGACGCGCAAGATCGGGTGTGAGACACAGATGGAGGTCGTTGCCCGGATGCAGCCATTGGCGGTGAACAGCGAAATCGGTGATGACGACAGCGCTCGGGACCGGGAGTGCGCCGCGCGAGCGGAGCCCGCCGGTGAGCTGGGCGGCAAGGTGGAAGACGGGTACGAGCACGTCCGGTCGTTGTTGCGCGACGAGCATCAGCAGTCTTCGCTCCGCGAGGGCGGCCAGCGGGGCGCTCCCGGGGCGGGGGCCGCCCCCGGCGCGGAAGAACGCCGTGTACAGCCCGGCATAGACCACGGGCATGCGGCAGATGACCGACCGGTAGAAGGAGCGCAGTCCGCTGCCGATACCGGGGGGCAGCAGATCAAGGACATCGACCGTCGTCGTCCGCCCTCCGCCTGCCTCCAGCCGACGGGCCAGTTCGGCGGCCACCGCATGGTGACCGGAGCCCATGCCTGCGCTCAGGATGAGGAAGCGTCCGGGTACCGCGTTCATCCGTCGTACACCCCCTCCCGGGCGTCGGTACAGGAGGCGGCCGTTACCGGCCCCCGGAGTCCCGTTCCGCCATCCGGAGCCGACAGCGCCGATGGCGCCTTCACTCGTCGCAGCGGGAACACCTGAGTCCGGCCGAGGCTTCGACGCGCGGCCGGAGGCTCGACCGCATGACCAACAGGCACATGACCACCCTCGTTCGGCGAGCATCCGAAGGATCCGTCGGAAGAGACACGGAACGCGGTTCCATTCTGTGGGCGCGAGCGGTGCGGTGCGGTGAGGCGAGGGCCCCGACGGTTTTGCCGACGCCCGTCCGGGCTACTCCTAACCCGACACGGCGACGCGAAGTCCCACATCCTGAATGTGTGAGGGGCGGGCACCGCGCCGTACCGTGCTGAGACAGGGGAGAAGCCATGTCACGTGCTCCGGGCATCACTCACCGCGGCGTGCCCAGCGGTGACGAGTCGGACGGCAGGGGCGTCCGGGCGGGTGTGGCCCTGGTGACGGGGGCCTCCTCGGGTATCGGCGCCGCGGTCTCACGCCGGATCGCGGCCGAAGGCGGCTGGCAGCTCCTGGTCGCCGGCCGCGACCGCGAGCGGCTGGACGGCGTGGCGGCGACGACGTACTCGACGGCTCTCTACGCGGACCTGATGTCGGCCGAGAGTACGGAGCAACTGGTCAAGGAGGCCCTCGACACCGCCGGCGGAGTCGACCTGCTCGTGGCGGCAGCGGGGGTCGGCTGGGCCGGCTCCTTCCGTTCCATGCCGGCTGCCGCCGCCGACCGGGTCCTCACCGTGGATCTGGTGTCCGTCGTCCATTTGGTACGGCTCCTGCTGCCGCACATGCTCGCTGCGGGGCGCGGGCACATCGTGCTGATCGGATCGGTGGCGGGATCCGCAGCTGTCCGGGGTGAGGCGGTGTACTCGGCTGCGAAGGCAGCCATTGCCGCCTTCGCCGATGCGCTGCACTACGAACTGAGGGGAACCGGAGTACGCATCACCCATCTGGTCCCCGCGGTGGTGGACACCCCGTTCTTCGAACGCCGGGGGTTGCCGTACACCCGTTCGTGGCCCCGGCCCATGCCGCCGGAACGCGTCGCAGACGCGGTCTGGGACGCCGTTGTCGCGGGCCGTGACGAGGTGTTCATCCCCGGCTGGCTGCGTTTGCCGGGATGTGTGCGCTCCGTCGCCCCCGGGCTCTATCACCGTCTCGCCACCCGCTTCGGCTGAACAGCGACATGAACGTTCTCGCCGTGATGCTGGCGCTGTCGGCGGCTCTCGCCAACGGAGCCGCATCCGTGCTGCAACGGCGGGCCGCCATGGAGCAGGTGGAGTTCGAGGCAGCGGGCGGCAGACCGGATGTGCGGCAGGCGGTGCGCCGATTGGCGCAGCTGGTACGCCGTCCTTTCTGGCTGGCCGGTGCGTCGGCGCTCGGGCTGTCCGCGGCCTTCCAGGCGGGCGCGCTGGCGGTCGGCAGCCTGTCGGTGGTCCAGCCGCTGATGGCGAGCGAACTCCTCTTCACGCTGTTGCTCGGCACGGCGGTCTTCCATCACCGTCCGGGCGGCAGGACGTGGGTGTCGTTCCTGATGCTCGCCGTGGGGCTGGCGCTCTTCCTGTCCGCCGCCGGCCCGTCGGTGGGTGAGGCAACGGGACAGGCCGGCACATGGCTGACTGTCGGCATCTCCGCCGCGACGGCAACGGCCGCGCTGACCCTGCTGGCCCGGCCCCTCGAGGGCGCCGCCCGCGCCGCGGTGCTGGGCTGTGCCACCGCCGTCTCCTTCGCATGTACGGCCGCTCTGATCAAGGAGGTCACGGGCCGGATCCCGGAGGGTGCGGCCGCGGTCTTCACCACGGGGTACCTGTACGCGATGTGCTGCGCCGGTCTGTTGAGTCTGCTGCTGCTCCAGAGCACCCTGCGTGCCGGGACGCTCGCCGCCTCCCAGCCGGCGCTCACCCTCGGGGACGCGCTGCTGGGTGTGGTGCTGGGGAAGGCACTGTTCGATGAGCGGATCGCGCTGGGCGCTCATCTGCTGCCGGCCACGCTCGGTGCCTGCCTGATCGCTGCCGGAACAGTGGGCCTGTCGCTCTCATCGGCGGTCGCGGGTCACTGGGACTCGACGAGAGGGAACGACGACGCGACGGAGCAGGCCCGACCGCAACCGATGGCCGACAACGACGAAGGCGCGGAATCCCGATGAATCCCCGGCCCATGAAGCTCCCTCCTGCGTTCCGTGCCCCACTGGCCGCGTCGGCGCTGGCACTGACCGCTCATGTCGCCCCCGCCGGCACCTGGCTGCCCGGTTTGCGGCGCAGGTGTTTCCCCTCCCTGGCCGGCCTCGGACACCCTCGCCACATCGCCCTGACCTTCGACGACGGCCCGGATCCCCGCTCCACCCCGCACTTCCTGCGCGTATTGGACCAGTTGTCCGCACGCGCCACGTTCTTCGTGCTCGGGGAGAGTCTTCTGCGCCATCCGGAGCTCGGCCGCGACATCGTCGGCCGCGGACACGAACTCGCCGTTCACGGATGGACGCACAGCCGCCCATGGCTTCCCACCGTTGTCCGGGACACGCGCGAGGTCTCGCGCGCCGCCGAGGCGGTACGAAGGATCTCGGGCGCCCGGCCGTTGTGGTACCGCCCTCCGTACGGAATCCTGACGGGCGGCCGCTGGGCCGCGGCCCTGCAGTCCGGGCTGAGGCCGGTGCTGTGGTCGGCCTGGGGCCGGGACTGGACCGAGGGCGCGACCCCCGAGAGAGTCCTGGCGACCGTGCGCAGCGGACTGCGGGGCGGCGGCACGGTCCTCCTCCACGATGCCGATCTGTCGGCATCCGGCCGGTGGCGGCCCGCACTCGCGATGCTGCCGGAAATGATCAGCGGCCTCCGGGCCGAGGGGCTGACCGTCGGCCCGCTCGTCGACCACGGCCTCACGCCCCTGCGGGTCCGTTGAGTACGTCGACCCCGACGGGGACACTCCTCTGCGGGAGGAACCGCCGGAACCGTACCCTCATCGGCCGACGCGCTCGGGCCACCTCTCCGGCGCAACCCTCCGACGGAGTCGTGCAACGCACCGGTGCCGGGCGATCCGCGAGGTGAGCCGGTGCGGCATCCGAACACGGATGCGCGCGCCACGCCGGAGGCGGCGGCCCGCTCAGCCGAGGTCCACCTCCGGCTCGTACATGTCCAGCCACATCGCGAGGTCCAGGGTGCGTTCCAGGCCGCGGCGGGACGCCGAGGTGATCCGGGGTGCGCCGTGGTCGGCGACCCGTTGCAGCCGGGTCCGGTCGATGAGGTCGAAGACCCGGTGGTCCGGGCGGGCGAGCAGGTCGCGGGCGTGCTCCTGGAGGGCGACGGCGTACTTGGGGTCCTGGGTCGACGGATAGGGGGTCTTGGTCCGCTCGTACACGGACCGGGGAAGCAGATCCGCGGTCGCCTCACGCAGCAGGCTCTTCTCCCTGCCGTCGAAGGACTTCAGGGCCCAGGGGGTGTTGTAGACGTACTCGACGAGCCGGTGGTCACAGAACGGCACCCGGACCTCCAGGCCGACGGCCATGCTGGCGCGGTCCTTGCGGTCGAGCAGGATGCGTACGAACCGCGTCAGGTGCAGATGGCAGATCCTGCGCATGCGGTACTCGAAGTCGCTCTCACCGGTGAGCCGTTCGATGCCGGCGACGGCGGAGTCGTAGCTGTCGCGGATGTACGTCTCCAGGCCGAGGGCCTGGTTCACGTCGTCGCGGAGCATGCCCGCGTCCTCGCCGAAGTGCTCGGCGAACCGCACCAGCCAGGGGAAGGTGTCGGCGCTGCGGGCCTCCTCGTCGAAGAACTGGAGATAGCCGCCGAAGACCTCGTCGGCCGACTCGCCGGACAGCGCGACGGTCGAGTGTTCGCGGATGGCCCGGAAGAGCAGATAGAGCGAGGCGTCCATGTCGCCGAGGCCCATGGGGATGTCCCGGGCCCGGATCATCCGGGCGCGTACGTCGGGATCGGCGAGGGTGTTCGGGTCGAGCACGATGTCACGGTGGAGGGTGCCCGCCTGCTCGGCCACGTCGTGCACGAACGGGGTGTCGGGGGTGGTGCGCAGTTCGTCGGCGACGAAGTTCTCGGTGCGTCCGACGAAGTCGACGGCGAAGGTGCGGACCTTCTCGCCGCTCCTTGCGAGCTCCCGGGCGGCCAGCAGGGTGACCGCGGACGAGTCGAGGCCGCCGGAGAGCAGGACGCAGCGGGGTACGTCGGAGACCAGCTGGCGGCGCACGATGTCGTCGAGCAGCGACCGGACGTTGGCGATCGAGGTGTCCCGGTCGTCCGGGTGCGGACGGGTCCTGAGCTGCCAGTAGACGTGCTTGCGCAGGCCGCCGCGGTCCACGGTGACGACCGTGCCGGGCTCCACCTCGTACATGCCGTCCCATACGGCGTGGCCGGGGTTTTTGACGAGGGTGAAGAGCTCCCGGAGCCCGTCAAGAGTCACCCGGGGCCGGGCCACGGGATTGGCGAGGATGGCCTTGGGTTCCGAGCCGAAGAGCACTCCGTCGGGCGTCGGCCAGTAGTAGAAGGGCTTGACGCCCATCCGGTCGCGGATCATGACGAGTTTGTCGTGGCGACTGTCCCAGAGGGCGAAGGCGTACATGCCGTTGAGCCGTTCGGCGACGGACTCGCCCCACTCCAGATAGCCGTGCAGCACGACCTCGGTGTCCGAGTCGGTGATGAAGCGGTGCCCGCGGGCGGTCAGTTCGGTACGGAGTTCGGTGAAGTTGTACGCCTCGCCGGAGTAGACGAGGGCTACTTCCCCCTCGGGTGTGCCGACGGTCATGGGCTGGCGTCCGCCGGGCAGGTCGATGATCGCGAGCCGCCGGTGTCCGAGCCCCACGTGATCGGCGATCCAGGTCCCCCGGTCGTCGGGGCCCCGGCAGGACATGGTCTCCGTCATCGCGTCCAGCGTCGCGACGTCCTCGGCTGCCCGCAGATCACGGTCGAAGGAGACCCAGCCGGTGATGCCACACATACGTCCTCCCGATTCGGTCCCGGCCGGGAAAGCGTTCGTAGGCACGGTGCCGTCCCCCGGGCGGCGTGCCGAAAGCGAAGGCCCGGCAGAACCAGTTGTATTTAGCAGCTATGTAACGAGCCTCTGCCTGCGATTGCCTACGGTCAACACGGTCGTTACATCGACGGAGGCCGGCCCCTCATACTTTCGGCCGCCATTTTTCACTTCCTATACGGAGTGCTGCGCTCCGCAGCCCGTACGGGAGCGGCCTGCGGGCCAGTGGGGAGCCCGAATCGGCCACGGGCAAAGACTTGACCAATCCGGGGTGGGCCGGTGGGGTGCACCCTGCGGGTCAGCCGATGGTCCGATACCCGACATCGGGCAGATGCGCCTGCCATTCGTCCTTCGAGAGACCGCCCCGGGAGCGTGGGCAGACGGCGGCGGCTGCGCGCCGGCGCTCCTCCCGGTGCGCCGCCTCCCCGCCTCGGGCCGCCGCATGGGCGAGGGCGACGGGCAGCGACGGCAGGCGCTCGCCGGCTGCGGCGGCGGAGAATGCGGGTGCGGAGCAGCGCGTGTGCCGGGCCATCGCACGGTAGGTGGGGCTGCCCGCCCGGCGGCGGAGTCTGCGAAGTTCATGGGCGAACATCTGCACCGCACCGGCGGCAGGATCCACCGGTCCCCCCGGACGTCCCACCCCGTGCCCCCACCGTCGAGTCACCGAACCGGCGATCACGCCATTCGCCGTCGAGTCGACCGGGCCATGTCGCTGAACAGCGCAAATGAAATTGATGGGCCCAGCCTGCGGGGGCTGCCCATCAACACGACGGACGATCGGCTGAGCGAGAGACCCCCCCCCTTCGGACGGAGCACGTCATCTCTCTCATCCAGCGCACCTCCCCCGCTGCCGATTCGCGAACGGCACATCTCCCGCAACCGGTCCGGAGCTCCCTGCGCCGGGCCGTCCCGTGGACCCCCGGCCTGCCGGCCCTGCTCATCGGAGTCTGGGGAATCCGTCGCCAGGACACCCTGTGGGGAGACGAGGCGGTCACCTATGCAATGTCACATCGAAGTGTGCCGCAGATCTGGCACACCCTGGCCCATATCGACGTCGTGCACGGCCTGTACTACCTGATCATGCGGGGCGTGTTCGGCCTCTGGGACGGCGGCCTGGTGGCGCTGCGCCTGCCGTCGGTACTGGCGGTCGCCGCGGCGGCGGTCGGCATCGTACGGCTGGGGCAGCGGCTCGGAGGGACGTGGACCGGGCTGTTGGCGGGCCTCGTCCTACCGCTGCTCCCGCCGGTGCAGCGGTATGCGCAGGAGGGCCGGTCCTACGCCCTGGTCTGTGCGCTGATCACATGGGCGAGTTGCCTCCTCGTCGCCGGCCTCTCCCGGCCGGGAAGACGGGGCTGGGTGGCGTACGGCGCGGTGATGCTGACGGCCTGCCTGCTCCACGAGCTCGCCGTACTGATGCTCCTGGCCCATGGTGTGACCGTCTTCCGGGCACGATTGGCGCGGCCGGTGACGCGGGCGTGGAGCATCGCGGCGGGTGGGGTGCTCGCCGGTCTCCTCCCGCTCGCCGCCTTCAGCACCACGCAGTCCGCGCAGGTGGACTGGATCGGCACGCCGGACACCGGGGAAGTGCTGGGCTTCGTCGCGACGGCCCTGCTGGGCGTCGCCTTCGCCCGCTTTGCCGGCCGTGCGCGCGGACCGATCACATTGTCCGCGCTCGCGCTCCCGCTGCTGATCCTGCCGAGCACGCTGCTCATGCTGACGAGCCCGCTGCATCCGTTGTACGTGGACCGTTACGTCCTGGCCTCCGCCGTCGGCTTCGCGCTCCTGGCGGGCTCGATGCTCGACCGGCTCCGGCAGTCGGCATGCGGTGCCGGAACCATGCAACGTGTGACATGTGCTGTGGCACTGGCCTCGGTGCTCGCCGCCCTCGTACCCGTGAGCACCGCGCTACGGAAGCCGGGGAGCCGCGAGAACGACGCTGTCGCGATTGCCCGGGCAGTCCAGGACATGGCCGAGCCGGGAGACGGGCTGCTGTTCATGCCGTCACGCAGACGCGTATGGACGCTGGCCCGGCCGGGCTCTTTCCGGTCCCTGTCCGACCTCGCCCTGGAACAGACCCCGGTCGCCTCCAACACGCTGTTCGGCAGGGAGCTGCCACCGGACCGGATCCGCGCGCACATCCTGACCAGCACACGCGTCATCGCGGTGCGTGACCTGGAGGGCCAGCCCCTGGAAGCGAACGCGCCCGAGGCGGTCAAGCGCTCCACCCTCGACGCCTACTTCGAGGAATGCGCGAGCCGAACGGTCACACAGGCGCGCATCACCGTGTACGGCAGGCCCGGCCACTGCTGAACCGCGCCGACCGAACCGGTCCGGGTGACCGGCCCGGGTGACCGCGCCGACCGAACCGGCCCGGGTGACCGCTCCGTCCGACTGACCCGGCCGGCTCCTCCGGTTGAGCTGCTCTATAAGCTGGTCACGACCTTGTTCGCGTCGGTGACCTGCGGTTCTCCCCGGGCGGTCCGCCCCCGAGGTGCCCGGCCGACCGGTTGATCCGGAGTACCTCGTGCCCGTACCGCTCACTGTCGCCGTCGCCCAGCCCGACTGTGCCCATCTCGACGTCGCCGCCAACGCCGTGGTTCATGCGGAGGCGATCGGCCGGTCGGGGGCACGGCTGGTCGTCTTCCCGGAGCTGTCGCTCACGGGCTACGACCTCGCCGCTCCGGCCGTGTCACCCGACGACCCCCGCCTGCGGCCGATCGTCACGGCGTGCCGCGAGGCGGGCGCGACAGCCCTGGTCGGGGCGCCGGTGCGCGCCGCGGACGGGCGTGAGTACATCGCCACCCTGGCCGTCACGGGCGAGGGCGCGAGCGTCGTCTACCGCAAGATGTGGCTGCACGGCGAGGAGTCCGACCGCTTCGCCCCGGGAGAGAAGCCCGAGGTCCTGGTGATCGACGGCCTGCGGCTGGGGCTTGCGGTGTGTTACGACGCCGCCGTTGCCGAACACGCCGCCGCCACCGCCGCGCTGGGCATCGACGCTTATGTGGCGAGCACCCTTTACGGACCCGGGCCCGAGCAGGCCGCCCGGCGCGACGGGCACATGAACCGGGCGGCGCTGGCCCATGGTGTGTGGGCGGTGCTGGCCACCGCGGCGGGACCGAGTGGCGTGTACGCCCTCACGTCGGGCGGCTCCGGCATCTGGGCACCGGACGGAACCCCCAGCGTGCAGGCCGGGCCCGAGCCCGCTGCTGTGGTGTCCGCGACCGTGGGCACGGCCCGACCCGGGTACTAGACGCCGTCCTGGCTCAGCATCTCGGCCGTGATCGCCCACCGCTCGTGGTCGCGCCAGGCTCCGTCGATGAAGAGGAAGTCCGGCGAGAACCCCTCCAGGCGGAATCCGGCCCGTCCGACGAGGGCGAGCGAACCCTCGTTGGCGGGCTGGATATTGGCTTCGAGACGGTGCAGACCGAGCGGCCCGAAGGCGTACCGCAGGACCAGTCCCAGCCCTTCGCTCATCAGGCCGCGCCCCGACGCATGGGCGAAGACCCCGTATCCGAGCGCGCCGCAGCGGAACGCGCCGCCGACGATGTTGTTGATGTTGATGAACCCCGCGATCCTGTCACCGGCCCCACCCTCGCCGGCCCCGCTCTCGCCGCTCCCTGGCTCGCAGACCAGGAAGCCCGCCTTTGTGGGGTCTTCGATCAGCCGGCCCGCGTAGACGGCGTACGCGCGGGCATCGTCGGGCGGGAAGAGCCAGGGGCTGTGCATGTCCCGGCTCTCCCTCGCCCGGGTGGTGAACTCTTCGGCATCCGCTTGGGTGTAAGGACGGATCGCCGTGCGCGATCCCTGGGCCAGATATACGAATTCGGACATCCGGCCAGCCTAGAACGTGCGGTCGATCCGTCGCGTACGTGATCCCCGGACCGCCCGGATCGATCATCAGGGTGCTCGGCCTGGAGGTCCCCCGCAGATCGAACTGGCCGGCATGGACGGCTTCGGCCCCTTCGACCTGCTGCCGCCGGCGATCGCCGCGGCGCGCGTTCCTTCCCAGGAGACGGGCCGCCGGGCCGTGGAGCTGCTGTCGCAGCGGATCCAGGACCCGGACGGTCCGCGCGAGGTGCGGCACATCCTGCTGCCCGTCGAGATCCGTAGGCGTGACTGCGCGCAGGCGTATCTCCGGGTGGTCGGGGCCGCGTCGGCGTAAGGCTCCTTCAGCGCCTCACTCCACCCGGTCGCCGACCACCGGAAGCTCCAGCACACCGGTGTCCTCAGGGGCGCTGACGACCGTGACGGGCTTGATGCCGCGGTTGCCCGAGTAGGCGCTGTCACTCGCCGCGATCACGAATTCGAGCCTGTGCCCCGCCTCGTACCGGTGGACGATGCCCGGCAGTTGCACGGTGAACGAGCGGGTGACGTCGGGCACGCGCACCGGGGAGACGAGCCGGTTCACCAGTGTCCTGGTACCGTCCGGCGCCACGTCGTACACCTTGGCGAACAGGACGAGCTTGTCGGCGGCGTCCCCGCTGTTCTGTACGCGCTCCGTCCTCGGCGAGACGACCTTCAGGGTGGCCTTCGGCGCGCCGACGACATCGACGGCGGAGGCCAGCGGGGCGCTGGTCCAGCCGAGATAGGTGCCCTTGGTGTCGTACGGCTTGGGGTCGGGCAGCCCGATGAGTCCGGCGAGCGAGCTCTCCGAATGACTGGTCGGTACGAGCCAGTTGGCGTACTGGCGGCTGCCCCGGGTGACCTTGGAACGGTTGTCGACGAGCTTGCCGTCGCCGGAGAGGTACATCTTCCGGCTCGGGGCCGGTACTGCAGCCGCTGTGCCGTAACCGCTCTTCCAGTCGCGGTAGTAGGCGAACTCGGGCCCGGTGTCGGTGTTCTTCTTGTGCTGGAGGTAGCGGTCGAACCAGGCGAGGACGCGCTGTCCGACGTAGCTGGTCTCCAGATTGCCCTGGCCCAGGTCGAGTTCACCGGGTACCTGCCCGCCGCTGTGCCCCCAGGCCTGCCAGATCATCTTGGTCGTGGTGCCCTGCTCCTTGAGGGTCTTGTACGTGGCGGTGGCCTCGTTCAGGTTGAACAGGCTGTCGGCCTGGCCCTGGACGAGCAGGGTGGGCGCCTTGACCCTGCTGAGGTAGTCGACGGGTGAGACGCTGCGCGCGTAGTCGAGCATCGCGGCGGTCCTGTCCGCGGGGTAGCGGCCGGAGTTGAGCAGCCGGATGGTGTCGCAGGCCTGTGGTGCGAAGTGCAGACAGGTGAGGCTGCCGAAGCGGGACGGGTCGAGGCTCGCGTTGAGGATCGTCTGCCCCTCCCCCAGCAGGTAGAAGCCGTTGGTCCACTGCCACTTGAAGACACCGGCGGTGTCGGACGAAACACCCTTGCGCGCAGCGGTGTTGTTGGGGGCGAGCGCGTAGGCGAGGTCGTTCCAGGTGATCAGCGGTACGAGGGCGTCGACGCGGTGGTCGACGGCCGCGGTGGCCATCTGGACGGCGCCGCCGTACGAGCCGCCGATCATGCCGACCCTGGGGTCGCCCTTGCCGTCCTTGGTGACGTAGTCGGCCTTCGTGCCGTCGTCGGCGGCGCGCGTCCCGGCGAGGAAGTCGATGAGTCCGGCGGCCGCCTTTCCGTCGATGGCCGGGTCGTCGAGCGTGATGAGGCAGCCGGATTTACCGAAGCCGAGGCCGGAGTAGACGAGGCCGACATAGCCGCGGGAGGCGAAGGCCTTGCCGATCGCGCCGGCCGAGCCGTCCGATTTGCTGCCGCCGAAGCCGTTGGTGGCCAGGACGGCGGGGGCGGGGTGCTGCGCGTCGGCCCCGGCGGGGCGGTACAGGTCGGCGTCGACGGTGCAGGAGCGGCCGCCCGCCTGAATGGTGAACTTCAGGGGGGTGACGGTGTATTGGGAGGTCTCGGCGGCGGTTGCGTGCGCCGCACCGGTGAGGACCAGCGGTGCGGCGAGCGCGGCTCCGGCCACGAACGCGACCGACTTCCGGGAGAGTGTCCGGTACCCGGACCGAGGGCGGGAAACAGCACGTGACACGAAGACCTCCACACCGAGGGCGCCTTACCGACCAGTAGGTAACTGGCCGCGCTCATGCTGTGACACGTGTCATAGCGATGTCAACGCTCGGGGCGGAGTTTCCTGAATGATGCTCAACTTCTTCGCGATTCACGGCTGTTCAGACCAGCGCGGGCACCTCGATGGTGAGCGTGGCGGGGCCGCCGCCGGCCGGCGCGTCCAGCACGGCGGGCACGCCGAGCGGAATCGTGAGCGCCGTCGGTCCGTGCCCGAAGCCCAGCTCCTCGACAACGGGTACGCCCAGCGGGCCGAGCCGGTCGGCGAGGACCGCCCGCACCTTCTCGTACGGGCCGCAGCCCGCCCAGGAACCGCAGGCCACTCCCGCAATCCCGTCGAGCGCCTGGGACCTCAGCAGTTGGGTGAGGATGCGGTCGATGTTGTACGGGTCCTCGGTGGTGTCCTCGATGATCAGCAGCCCGCCCCGGGCGGACGTCCGGGCGTGCGGGGTACCGATGTCGGCGGCGAGCAGGCTCACACAGCCGCCGTAGGTGATGCCTCGGGCACTGCCGGGGACCAGCACCCGCGCCGTGGGCAGGCCGAGGGTGCGCACCGACTCGGGCTCGAACAGGGTGGCCCGCAGGGACTCCTGGGTGTCCGGGTCCTTGAGGAAGGTCTCGGTGCCCGCCATCGGGCCGTGCAGCGTGGCGAGCCCCATGCGCTGGGCGAACGCCTCGTGGAGCACGGTGATGTCGCTGTAGCCGATGAACACCTTGGGCCCGGCCGCGCGCATCGCCGCCCAGTCGACCAGGTCGACCATGCGGTGCACGCCGTACCCGCCCCGGGCACAGATCACCGCGTCGACGGACGGATCGCACCAGGCCTCCTGGAGGTCCCGGGCCCGCACCTCGTCCGCACCGGCGAGGTAGTCCAACTCCGGGTGCACGTCGCGGACATGGGGTGCTTCGACGGGGTCGAGTCCCCAGCCGCGCAGCACGTCGAGACCCGCCTCCAGGCGGTCGGCGGGCACCGGCCCGCTCGGTGACACGACGGCGATCCTGGCACCCGGACGCAGTCGGGCGGGGCGGGTCAGGGGGGCGAGGGTCACTTCTTCAGCTCCAGCCTCGGTACGTCGGGACAGTCGATGCCGAAAGTCTGGCCGTACAGGGAGAGTTCCGCCTCCAGGGCACGGATCATGGTGTCGGCGCGCCGGAACCCGTGCCCCTCCCCCTCGAAGGTGAGATACGCGTGCGGAATTCCGCGCCCCTCGACCTCGGCCAGGAACCGCTCGCACTGGACGGGCGGGCAGATCGGATCGTCCAGCCCCTGGAGCAGGAGGAAGGGCGTGGTCAGATGGTCGGTGCGGGTGACCGGCGACCGTTCGCGGTAGCGCGCCGGGACTTCGGCGAGCGGGCCCACCAGGGACTCAAGATACTGCGACTCGAAGTCATGGGTCTCATCCGTGCCCCAGCCGGTCAGATCGAGGATCGGGTAGATGATCGTGCCGCAGGCGTAGACATCGGTGCCGGTCAGCGAGGCGGCGGCGGTCCAGCCGCCGGCGCTGCCGCCCCGGATGGCGAGCCGCTGCCGGTCGGCCGTACCCTCGGCGGCCAGCGCTTCGGCGACGGCCGCGCAGTCCTCGACGTCGACGACGCCCCACTGTTCGCGCAGCCGGTTGCGGTAGGCCCTGCCGTAGCCGGTGGAGCCGCCGTAGTTGACCTCGGCGACGCCGATACCGCGCGAGGTGAAGTAGGCGATCTCCAGGTCGAGGACGAGCGCGGCATGGCCGGTGGGGCCGCCGTGCGCCCAGACCACATAGGGCGGCAGTTCACCGTCGGGGCCGGCCCGGTCGGGGCTCCGCGGCGGGTAGATGTGGGCGTGGATCTCCCGGCCGTCGGGCCCGGTGAAGGTGCGGTCCTCGGGCTGCGGGTAGTAGGCGGGGTCGACGGCGTCCTCGTGCGGTGTGCCGATGATCCGGGTGCGGCCGGTCGCGGTGTCCAGCTCGACGACCTCGTAGGCGCTGTACGGGCTCGCGGCGATGCCGATGATCCGGCTGCCGTGCACGGCGAGCGACTCGGCCCATTCGGTCCAGGGCCCGGCGACGTCGACGAGTTCGCCGGTCTCCGGGTCGAGTATGCCGAGCGTGGTGGTGCCCCGGCCGTGGACGGTGGCGATCAGGCCGTTCTCCAGCGGCCGGAACCAGCTGAGGCCGATCTTCCAGAGCGGTCCGGCGAACTCCTGCTCCCGGGGGCAGAGCGCGACCGTGCCCCGGTGCGGGTCGGCGCGATACAGGTTCCACCAGCCGCTGCGGTCGCCGGCGAAGAGGAGTTGTCCGTCGGCGCCCCATTCGATCTGCGGCACCGATTCCCCGGGGCCGCCGCCGAAACTGCGGGTGTGGTGGAACGTACCGTCGTCGGCGACGTCCGCGAGCATCACCTCGGTGCCGTCCCACGGCATCCGCGGATGGTCCCAGGCGATCCAGGCCGCCCGTCGCCCGTCGGGCGAGAGCTTCGGTCCGGTGACGAAGCGGTGGCTGTCGTCGGTGAGTTCACGCACCGCGGAGCGGTCTTCGGCCGCCGAGCCGTCCAGCGGTACGGCGGCGGCCACCCGGCGCAGATCGGTGGGTGACTCGCCGGTGAACTCCTCCAGGACGCACCAGACTTCGCCCCGTTCGCCCCGGTCGAGGTGGAGCTGCGGGTCGACCCAGCGCAGTCCGCCGCCGACGGCCGAGACCGGGGTGAGTGGCCAGGGTTCGCCGGGCCCGTCGGGGGCGTATGCGTACAGACGCTGGTCGGCGAAGTCGACGAAGACGATCAGCGGGCCGCCCTCGGTGCGTGCGGCACCGGCCCAGGGCTGTCCGCCGTACTCGATGACCCGGCTCCGTACGTTCCACGGAGCGGGCAGGACACAGGTGCTGGTGCCGTCCGCCCGGCGGCGGATCAGGGCGCGGCGGCCCGCCTCGGCGGGGCGCGGTTCCGTCCACCACACCTCGTCGCCGACCACGCCGACGTACTCCGGACGGCCGTCGTTGGAGGCGGCCAGCCGTGCGTCGATCGGTGACGGCCACGTTCCGTGGGCCGCTGTGGACATCATGATCAATTCCCCCCGTACCGGGTCAGGCCGTGCGCAGATAGTGATCGAGGACGCGGACGCCGAAGTGCAGTGCCTCGACGGGGACGCGTTCGTCGACGCCGTGGAACAGCGCCTGGTAGTCGAAGCCGGCGGGCAGCTTCAGCGGTGAGAAGCCGTAGCCGGTGATGCCGAGCCGGGAGAACTGCTTGGCGTCCGTGCCGCCGGACATGCAGTACGGCACGACGTGGCCGTGCGGGTCGAAGCGTTCGACGGCGGCGCGCAGCTTCGCGAAGGTCGGCGAGTCGACCGGGGCCTGCAGCGGGACCTCGCGGTGGTGGAACTCCCAGTCGACATCGGGTCCGGTCAGCCCGTCCAGGGTGGTGCGGAACTCGTCCTCGCCGCCGGGCACCATCCGGCCGTCGATGAAGGCGGTGGCGTGGCCCGGGATCACATTGACCTTGTACCCGGCCTCCAGCACGGTCGGGTTGGAACTGTTGCGGACGGTCGGCTCGACCAGGGCGGCGGCCGGTCCGAGCTTGCCGAGGAGCTCGTCCACGTCGAAGCCGGGGGCGTCGAGGTCGGGGCGGATGCCGTGCAGCGCGGCGATCTCGGTGAGCGCGGCGCGCACGGTCGGAGTGAGCCGGACCGGCCATCGGTGCTCGCCGATCCTGGCGACGGCCGCGGCGAGTGCGCTGACCGCGTTGGCCTTGTTGACCTTGGAGCCGTGCCCCGCCTTGCCGTGCGCGGTGAGTTTCAGCCAGGCGGTGCCGCGCTCACCGGCGGCGATCGGGTAGAGCGCCATGTCCTGACCGGCGTGGAAGGTGAAGGCGCCGGATTCGCTGATGCCCTCCGTACACCCTTCGAAGAGTTCCGCGTGCCGGTCGGCGAGGAAGCCGGAGCCGTCCTCGGCGCTGGCCTCCTCATCGGCGGTGTACGCGATCACGATGTCGCGGCGGGGCCGGACGCCGGTCCGCGCCCAGGCCCGGACGACGGCCAGGACCATCGCGTCCATGTTCTTCATGTCGATGGCGCCGCGCCCCCAGACGACACCGTCGCGGACCTCCCCGGAGAAGGGGTGCACGGTCCAGTCGCCGGCCTCGGCCGGGACGACGTCGAGATGGCCGTGTACGAGCAGGGCGTCGGCGGACGGGTCGGTGCCCGCGATCCGGGCCACCACGTTGGTGCGCCCCTGGGTGCGTTCCAGCAGGGTGGGTTCCAGCCCGGCGGCGGCCAGCCGCTCGGCGACGTACTCGGCGGCCGGGCGTTCCAGGCAGTCGCCGCCGCCGCGGTTGGTGGTGTCGATCCGGATCAGTTCGGAAGTGAACGTCACCGATTCCTCGAGCGCCCGCTCGTCGACGCTCTCGACGCTCTCGGCGCTCTCGGCGCTCTCGGCGCTCTCGGCGCTCTCCTGGGGACGGGTCGCCTCAGCCATACTGTTCCTCCACGGCGGACGACACGATCGTCGTCACCGCCTTGAACGTGCGGATACCTTCGTACATCGTCGCGCTGGTGTAGGCGACGCGCCGTTCACCGCTGGGCGCCACGCCGGGGACCACGGTTGCCGCCGCGGCCAGATGCTCGGCGTCGAACTCCAGCTCGACGGTGAAGGGGCCGCCCTCCACCGGGGTGTGCCGCACGGCGAGTGCGGTCGCCTCCTTGGCCGCCGCACGGATGTCCGCGGCGGTACGGGCCGGGGTGCGGCACACCGCCGCGTACCGCGACACATAGTCCTTCACCGCGACCTTGCGGGCCGCGGGGGCATACCCGTCCGCGTCCACACAGGTCAGGTCGTCGCCGGTGACAAGGACGACGGGAACGCCGTACTCGGCCACGACATGCGCGTTGAGGAGCCCCTCACTGGCCCGGGCGCCGTTGAGCCAGACCCCGGTGATGGAGTTCGCCAGATACGTATGGGCGAGGACCCCCTCCGTACCGGCGCCCGTGTGGTAGCCGACGAAGGCGACGGCATCGACGTCGCCGTGCTGGATGCCCTCCACCATGGAGAGGGACTTGTGCCTGCCGGTGAGCATCTGGACCCGGTCGTCGAGCTGCTCCAGCAGGAGGTTGCGCATGGACCAGTGGGCCTCGTTGATGAGCACCTCGTCGGCGCCGCCGTCGTAGAAGCCGAGCGCCGCCGCGTTCACGTCGGAGGTGAACATGGAACGGCACCGCTCCCACTGGGGGGTGCCCGGCAGCACATCGGCCGGCCACGTCACACCTGTGGCGCCTTCCATGTCCGCGCTGATCAGGATCTTCATGCGGGCTCACGCTACGCGCCGAGGAACCGCCAGGCCAGAGCCACAGATACGTTCAATGGTCCAGTCCTCCGAAGAGAGTGCTTCCCGCACCCCGAACAGGTGCATTCCGGACGCCGCGGCGCCCGGCCGGTGCGCGTGCCCGCTTGCGTCGCCTTGACAGTCCTCCTTCGCCGAGACCATCATTCCATTAATTGACTAATGGAATTGAGGCGAAGTGCATGGCAGACGCATTCACTCCGGGTGGCGCGTCCGGCGCATGGGCGCTGGAGGCCCGCGGCCTGGGTAGGCGCTACCGTCGCGGCTGGGCGCTGCGCGACTGCTCGTTCCGGCTTCCGGCCGGGCGGATCTGCGGTCTCGTCGGCCCCAACGGGGCCGGGAAGAGCACCCTGTTGGGACTCGCGACCCGGCAGGTGCAGCCGACAGAGGGCGAACTCCACATCTTCGGCGTGCCGGTGGACGATCCCGCGGTGATGCCGAGATTCGCCTTCCTCGGGCAGGACAAACCACTGTTCAAGCGGTTCACCGTGGCGGAGACGCTGCGTCTGGGCAGCGAGCTCAATCCCGGCTGGGACATGGTCGCGGCGGAGCGGATCGTACGGTCGGGCCAGGTGCCGATGCACGCCCGTATCGGCACTCTCTCCGGTGGCCAGCGCACCCGAGTCGCGTTCGCGCTCGCCTTCGGCAAGCGGCCCGACCTGCTGCTGCTCGACGAGCCGATGTCCGACCTCGACCCGCTGGCCCGCCACGACATGAGTACCCTCCTGATGTCGGAGGCCGTGGAGCGCGGCACCACGGTGGTGATGTCCTCGCACATGCTGTCCGAGCTGGAGGACATGTGCGACTACCTGCTGGTCCTCGCCGAGGGCAGGATCCGGATGGCGGGCGACGCGGACGCCCTCGTCCCGGCCCACGCGCTGGTCACGGGACTCGCCACCGGCGGGGATCCGGCCGCCTCGCTGGCTCCCCACACGGTGATCGAAGCCCGTGTCCAGGGCAGGCAGTTCCACGCGCTGGTGCGGCCGAACGGCCCGCTGTCGCCTGACTGGGTGGTCGCCGAACCCAGCCTGGAAGAAGTACTGCTGGCGCATCTGCGCTCGTCGGACGCTCCTCCGTTGTTCACACCCGGTGCCCGTATCGAGGCCGAAGGGATCCACACCTCATGAGCGCCACCCTGACCGAGACGCCCCGAACCGGACGGGCGCCCGGGCTCCGCCTGCTGCGCGGGCTGAACTGGCTCGTCGTACGTCAGCACCGGGCCGCGCTGCTCACCGTGCTCGCCGTGATGGTCCTCGGCTCGATCTGGATCGCGTACCAGCGCGGCCGGATGAGCCAGACACTCGAAGCCGCGGGCTGGCCGGAGAAGGAGCTGGCGCAGCCGACCTTCGCCTCAACGGGACTCAGTCTCACCGTCACGGCCCTGAGCGCGCTGCCCGTGATCCTCGCCGTCTTCCTCGGCGCCCCGCTGATCGCGGGCGATCAGGAGCACGGCACCGCGCAGCTGGTCAGCACCCAGTCCGTGTCCCGACGTCGCTGGCTGGCGGCAAAGCTCGTCTGGTGCTACGCGGCGGTGCTCGTGTCCGGTGCGGTGCTCTCGGCGTTCTTCACCTGGTGGTGGAAGCCCTACCGATCGGTGTTCCCCAGCCTGTGGCCGGACGGACCGGTCTTCGACAACACCGGTCCGGTGCTCCCCGCGCTCTGCCTCTTCCTGACCGCCGCCGGCATCACCATCGGCATGCTGCTGCGCCGTGTCCTCGCGTCCATGCTGGTCACGTTCGTCTTCGCCGCGATCGTCGAGGTCGTCTGGGGCGAGATGCGCGTACTTCTCGCGCCGTCGCGCATGCTCACCTACCCGCTCGACGGCGACATGCCCGCACGGCTGAACGAGTCGCACGAACTGGACCGCTGGATCGGCTCCGCCGACGGCCATCTCTACGGCTGGGGGCTCTGCGCCAAGACCACCGAAGCGGCCTCGGACGCCTGCATCAAGGAGCACGGCATCGTCAACAACGTCATCGAGTACCTCGGTTACGACCAGATGCCGTCCATGCAGTGGACCGGTGCAGGCATCCTGCTCGCGGCCACCGCCGCGCTCACCGCGTTCACCCTGTGGCGGGTCTCCAGGAACCCCCTTTAGGACAAACCGCCGCAGGTACGTATCGTTTCGGCAGTTCAAAGGGAGGTGAAGACGGTGGTCGTATTCCGAATCGACAGACGCAGCGGAGTGGCGACGTACCTCCAGATCGTTCGGCAGGTCGAACAGGCGCTGCGGATGGGCGCCCTGGAGGAGGGTGACCGGCTGCCCACGGCCGCGCAGGTCGCGGCGGAGACCAAGGTCAACCCGAACACGACCCTGAAGGCGTACCGCGAGCTGGAGCGCGCGGGCCTGGCCGAGGTCCGGCAGGGAGCGGGCACCTTCATCACCCGTTCCCTCGCCCCGGCCCAGGAGGCACCCGACTCCCCGTTGCGTGCCTCACTCGCCCGGTGGCTGGACGAGGCGCGGTCTCAGGGGCTCAGCGGCCAGGAGGTCACCGCCCTGTTCCGTTCGGCCTATGCGGCGGTGTATCCGTCCGGGACGGACGGCTGAGGGGCTGTTCGACGGCTCGGCGGCGGTGTGCGCCGGCCGCTCCGGGTCGAGCCCGGCGCACTTGGTGAGCAGCGTCTCCCGGTGCCGTCGGAGCCGGCCTTCCAGCAAGGCTCGCTCGTCCGCGGTGCTCGGGACTTCAGCTGGTCGCCGTCGGCTGTCGTACGTTCGATGCGGGGTGCCGTCCATGTCATGACAGCCATCCTCACACCGGTCGCGACGCAACTGGGGGCGTACGGGAGGGCCGGGGGCTCTCCGAGAAGTTCACCGCGTTCCGCCGGTTCATCACGGGCACGGTCGCCCCACACGCCGACGTATCGGGGCAGTCGTCATGACGTTGTCGCACCCACGCCCGTTCAAAGTGGGGGCAGGCGGTACTTACGGGGCGCCGCCTCAAGACAGCACCCCGTACGCCGCCGCGTCACGTCGCGTTCAGAGCCACCGTCGGGTGGAGACGGGAGGCGCGGATCGCCGGATAGAGGCCCGCGACCACGCCGATCACGAGGGTGGCGGCCAGACCGCCCGCCAGGGACCAGAGCGGGACCACCGCCGTCCACCCCTGGACCCGCGCGAAGCCGTACGTCGCCGCCGCGCCCAGCACCGCGCCCGTCGCCCCGCCCAGCGCCGACAGCAGCAGCGACTCGGTCAGGAACTGGAGCCGGATCGCGCCCCGGGTAGCGCCCAGCGAGCGGCGCAGACCGATCTCCTGGCGGCGCTCCAGGACGGAGATGACCATGGTGTTGGCGACGCCCACACCGCCGACCAGGAGGGCCACCGCGCCCAGGCCGAGCATCAGGTTCGTCAGGCCCTCGTCGGTGGCGGCCTTGGCGGCCAGCGCGTCCGAGGGGCGGGAGACCTTGACGCCCGCCTCGTTGCCGGGGCTGATGGTGCGGGCCAGGACGGCCCGTACGTCCTCCACCGAGGCGTCCGTGGAGCGCTCGAAGATGGTGGTGGGGTGGCCGTCGAAGCCGAAGTAACGCTCGGCGGCGGGGAATCCGACCATGGCCACCCGGTCCAGGTTGGGGACCAGTTCGATCGGTTTGAGGATGCCCACGACGACCACGCGCGTGTCGTTCATCATGATCGTCTCGCCGGTGCGGGTGATGCCGAGGCGGTCCGCCGCCACCGCGCCGAGGACCGTCGTCGGGAGGCGTTCGCCGACCGGATTCAGCCAGACGCCCTTGTCGACCTCGCCGCCGAGCGCGGACAGCAGGTCGATGCGGGCCGCCTGGGTGGTGACGCCGGCCGTGCGCTCCTCGGGGACCACGTCGCTGCGGCGGATGCGGGCGTCGACGTCGGCGGTGGCCGTGGCGTGCTGCACCGGGCCGACGCGCTCGACCATCGCGACCGCGTTCTTGGGGAGCTTGATCGGCTGCCCCATGGCGTCCTCGCCCGCCTCGGCGGTGAGGAGGTTGGTGCCGAGGCGGTCGAGCTGGGCCATCAGGTCCGCCCGGCTCGACTCGGACAGGCCGACGACCGCGACCATGGTCGCGATACCGATGGCGATGCCGAGCGCCGAGAGCACCACGCGCGCGCGACGCGCGCGAAGGCCGACCGCACCGACGCGCAGGATGTCGCGGGGGGAGAGGCGGGAGGGCCGGAGGTCGTTCCTCATGAACCGACCTCTTCCGTACGGGAGGCGGAGCGCGCGCCGGAACGCGAGTCCGAGACGATCTCGCCGTCCTTGAAGCGGACCCGGCGCGGCAGCGAGTCCGCGATCTCGTTGTCGTGGGTGATCACACAGATGGTGGTGCCGGACGCGTTCAGCTCGTGCAGCAGCTCCATGACGATCTCGCCGGACGCGGTGTCCAGCGCCCCGGTCGGCTCGTCCGCCAGCAGCAGCCGGGGATCTCCCACCAGGGCGCGGGCGATGGCCACGCGCTGCTTCTCGCCGCCGGACAGCTCGTTCGGCGTGTGCGAGCAGCGGTGGTCAAGTCGCACCTTGGCGAGCGCTTCCCGCGCACGCGTGCGCCGTTCCTTCAGCGGCACGCCCGCGTACAGCAGCCCGTCGGCGACGTTGTCCACCGCGTCGCGCCCCGCCGCCAGGTGGAAGTGCTGGAACACGAAGCCGATGTGGCGGGCGCGCAGTGCGGAGAGCCGGGAGTCGGAGAGCTCGGACACGTCGTACCCGGCGACCCGGACGGTGCCCGTGGTGGGCTTGTCGAGGGTGCCCATGACGTTGAGCATCGTGGACTTGCCGGAGCCGGACGGGCCGACGACGGCGACCAGTTCGCCCTCCTCGACGGTGAGGTTCACTCTGCGCAGGGCGTGGACGCCGCCGGGGTAGGACTTGGTGGCGTCCCGCAGTTCGATCACCGGAGCCGACGTCATGACTTCGCCACTCCGACCTTCAGGCCCTCACGCACGTCCGGGCCGCTGACCTCGATCTGCCCGTCGGCGGTCATGCCCGTCTCCACCCGCACCATCTTCGAGGTGGCGCCCTGGACGACTTGGAGGCCGTAGCCGCCGTTCTCGCCGCGCAGGGCGACGACCGCCTCGACGGGAACCGCGAGGACTCCCTTGTGCGCCTCGCTGACGAACTTCACGCTCGCCGACGCCTTGGCGTCCTCGCCGGACGCGGCGCTCACCCCGCCGTCCAGGACGACCTCGACGGTGATGCCGTTCTGCGCGGCATCGCTCTGCGCGGCGGACGCCTCGGGGCGCACCGTCCGGGCCACCTTGCCGGTCGCCGTCTTCCCGCTCGGCAGGGTGACCTCGACCTTGGTGCCCCGGGAGGTGAGCGCGCCGTCGCCCTGGTCGAGCTGCGCGCGGACGACCGGCTTGGTGGAGGCGACCGTCAGTACGGGCGTGTCCGGACCGACCTGGTCGGCGAGCGCCGCGTCCGCGGTGACGACCTTGACCCGGTCCGGCTGGAAGACGACATCGCCCTTGCCGACCTTGCCGGTGGCCTCACGGTTCAGCGACTTCTGCCACTGCTTGACGGCGGCCTCGGTGTTCTCGTCGTACCGGGCATCGACGTAGAGATTCGCTCCGTACCCCAGGTCGCGCAGATTGCGCTCCAGCTGGAGCACGTCGCTGCCCCGGTCGCCCGCCTTCATCTCGCGAAACATCGGGACCGGCCCGTAGAGGAGGGTGACGGGCTTGTCGTTCAGCTCGTACAGTGCCTGCCCCATGGTCAGCGTCCTCCCTTCGGCAGCGGCCACCGTGACGGTGCCCTCGACGGCGGACTTGACGGCGCGGCGCTGCGCGAAGTCGAGCTTGCCGTCGACCGTCTTGGACTGCACGAGGTCGGTGCGTACGACGGTGGCGGTGGCGGGCGGCAGGTCGTCGCCCCTCCCGGAGGCGCCCGCGTCGCCGCCGTCGCCGAGGAACAGGACTCCCCCGGTGACGGCGGCGGCGACGGTCACCGCACCGAACGTGAGGAAGGCGGTGCGGCGCTTCACTGCATGCCGTCCAGACCGTCGAGCAGCTTCGACTTGCACGCCTCGCGGGCCTGCTTGTACGACGGCGACTTCGTGTCGATGGACGGAGACGCCGGGTTCGGGTCGCCGCCCGGCTGGGCGTTGCCGCCGCTCATGGTCGGGTTGGTGAACTTGGAGACGCCGTTGTCCCGCATGCACTTGGCGTGCGCGAGCATCGACTCGTAGTCCTTCTGCTGGTCGCGCTTGGGCTCGGCCGTCATGGCTGCCTGCAACTCGTTGACGCAGACGCCGTTCTTGCCGCCCTTGATGCCCTCGTTGCGGCCGGGCTGGGATCCGATCTCGTCGACCTTCGCCCAGTCGAGGTGCCCGCTGAGCTTGGGGTCGGGGAAGTCCTTGTAGCCGCCCTTGACACGCATGCACTGGACGTACTTCATCTGGGCGTCGTAGAAGGCGCTCTTGCCCGCGGGCCGGGTGCTCGGCTTGTCCTCGCCCTTCTCGGCGCTCGCGGTCGGCGCGTCCGGTACGTCGGCGATCGCGTCGTCCTTCTTCGCTCCGCCGGCACTGTCGTCACCGCCGCCGCAGGCGACGGAGAAGGCGAGTACGGGCACGGCCACGAGGGTGGCCATGCGCAGCCGGGCGGTGGCGCGGGGGTTCGTCCTGAGGAAACTCATGCGCTTCACGTTCGCCGCCGCAGATGATGGCCCGTCCATGGCCACATGATGGGAACGTAACAATGCCCCCGGCCTGCGCGTCCACCCCCAGTACGGAGTAGGCGGAAACGGTCCCCGTGTGCCCATAATCGGCCCCATGCCGCATGTACTGCTCATCGAGGACGACGCGTCCGTACGGGACGGAATGGAGCTCGTGCTGCGCCGTCACGGGTACGACGTGGACACCGCCGCCACCGGCGAGCAGGCCCTTGCCCTGCTGGCCGGGGAGCGGGGCGCGCGGGTCGAACTGGCCGTACTGGACCTGATGCTGCCCGGCATGGACGGCTTCGAGGTGTGCCGCCGCATCCGCGCCCGCTCGGCGAGCCTGCCGGTCATCATGCTGACCGCGCGCGGCGACGACTCGGACATCGTGACCGGCCTGGAGGCGGGCGCCGACGACTACGTCGTCAAGCCGGTCACCGCGCCCGTCCTGGAGGCCCGCATCCGGGCCGCCCTGCGGCGTGCGGAACCGTCCGCGCGACAGCGTTCGGACGCCGATCTCGCCGGGCTGGTGATCGACCGCGCCGGGCTGACCGTCACCAAGAACGGCACACCGGTCGCGCTGCCGCCCACCGAACTGCGGCTGCTGCTGGAACTGTCGGCCTCCCCCGGCCGGGTCTTCAGCCGCGAGCAGCTCCTCGAATCCGTCTGGGACCACACCTACCTGGGCGACTCCCGGCTGGTGGACGCGGCGGTCGGCCGGCTGCGTGCCAGGCTCGAGGACGTACCGGCGAAGCCGCGCTACGTACAGACGGTGCGGGGCTTCGGCTACCGCTTCGGGCCGCTGTGAACCGTAGGGACGAAGGCAGGCGCGGCGTCGCCCCGAAGCGGCGCTCTTGGCGGCTCGTCGGCGGGCTGCGCGTCCGGCTCGTCGTCACCTTCGTCGTCGTCGCCCTGATCAGCGCAGTGACCGCGACCGCCCTCGCCTACCGGGACGCCCGTACCGCCGTCCTCCAGCGCACCCAGAACGCCGCCGTGAACGACCTCCGGGAACAGGTCGGCGCGGTCGCCGCCGACTTCGACGTACCGCCCGACCAGCAGTCGCTGTCCCGGTTCGCGGCGAAGGTCTCGGACGGCATCGGCGGGAAGATCGTGGTCGCCCGCTACCAGGACCTCACCGCGGTCTCCGACTCGCTCGCCGAGACGGAGGGCCGGATCACCGTCGAGCTGCGCAGCGCCGTCATGACCGGCGACGACGCCGCGTTCCAGCGCGTGCAGTGGCGGGGCGAGCCCTATCTGGTCGTCGGCACGCCCGTCACGTACGCCGACGGGGACCGCCGCACCTCCGACCTGGAGGTCTACGCGATCGCCGATCTGCGGGCCGAGCGCGACGACACCGCCGCCCTGCTGGACTCCGTACGCACAGGCATCGTGCCGGTGGTGCTGCTGGCCGCCGTCCTGGCGCTGCTGGCCGCGGGGACGGTCCTTCGTCCGGTACGGAAGCTGGGCCGGGCCACCCGTGAGCTCGCGGCCGGAGACCTCGGCAGCCGGGTCGCCGTCACCGGGCACGACGAACTCGCCGACCTGGCAACGACGTTCAACGAGACCGCCGACGCGCTCCAGGCTTCCGACGCGGAACTGCGCGAGCAGGAGGCGAAGGCACGCCGCTTCGTGGCGGACGTGTCGCACGAACTGCGCACCCCCCTCGCGGCGATGACGATGGTGGCGACCGTCCTGGAGGAGGACGCCGACCAGCTGCCGCCGGACGCGGCGCGGGCGGCCCGTACCGTCGGCGCGGAGACGGCACGGCTGTCCCGGCTGGTCGAGGACCTGATGGAGATCTCCCGCTTCGACGCCAAGGCGGTACGGCTGAACGCGGCCGAGACGGACCTCGCCGAAACCGTACGGGCGTCGCTGGCGCTGCGCGGCTGGACGGACCGGGTGCAGACGCACCTCCACGAGGGCGTACGGGCGGTGGTCGACCGGCGCCGCATCGACGTGATCGTCGCCAACCTGGTGGGCAACGCGCTGCGGCACGGAGCCCCGCCCATCACCGTGACCCTGGGGACGACCGTCGAGGCGGACGGGGAGTGGGTGACGCTGGAGGTCGCCGACCACGGTCCCGGGCTGCCGCCGGGGGCTCGGGAGCGGGTCTTCGACCGGTTCTACAAGGCGGACGCGGCCCGCACGCGTGGCGCGGCCGACGACAGCGGACAGGGCAGCGGCCTCGGCACTGCGATCGCGCTGGAGAACGCACGGCTGCACGGCGGCACGATCGACGTGGCCGACGGACCGCAGCGCGGCGCGGTGTTCACGCTGCGGCTGCCCCTGCGACGTACAGGAGAGGGGACGGAGTGAAGGTCCGGCAGGGGGTCGTGGTCGCCGCGCTGGGGATCGCTCTCATGGGCTGCGGCGTCAAGCCGACCGGAGTGATAGGCGCGGGCGAGCCCGCGTCCGGGCTGACGCGCGGCATGCGGCTGTACTACGCGTCCGCCGGCGGGCTGCGCGCAGTGCCCCTGATCGACAAGGAGGTCAAGGACCTCAACGCGGTGCTGAAGCTGCTCGCCGATGGGCCGGTACCCGCCGAGCAGCGCGAGGGGCTCACCTCTCTCGTCCGGATCGGCGGCTATTCGGTGACCGGATCGGGCACCCGCGTCACGGTGCGCCTCGACGGCCCCTATGCGGAGTCGGGGCGCGACCAGGGCACGGGGCAACTGGTGTGCACGCTGGCGCGCGCCCAGTCCGTGCTCGACCCGAAGGTCAGGACCGACGACGTCGAGGTCACCCTGCGGCCGTCCGAGGGCGCCGCGCTGGGCCCCTACCGGTGTGCGGAGTTCCTCAAGGGGTGAGGCCGGGCAGGTGGCCTTCTTCGTGCGCGCCCGCGCGCGATGAAGGCGGCCCGGAAAGTCCACAGACCCCGTCGCCGTGCACGGCCCCGCGACGATCCTGACGAGCGCACCGGCAGGAGAGGGGGAGTGTCAGCGCTGCCCGCCATCTCCTTCTTTCACGACAGTTGCACCGCGAAATGGGCCGGTCAGTTCCCGAAGGAGCGGGTCCGGGTCCTCGAGGAGGAACAGGTGTCCGCCGTCGGGGACGGTGCGCAGCTCGGCGCCGTCGATCTGCGCGTGCGCCCAGCGCGCCACCTCGATGGGGACGTTGCCGTCCGCCTCGCCGTGGAGGAACACGGTCGGTACCCGGACCGATCCCAGCGACTCGGGCAGCGGGCGGGAGTATCCGGCGAGATCGGCCATGGCCGCGTCCATGCCCTGGCGCCGGGCCTCGGTGGTGTCCAGCTCCGACAGTTCCTGGAACTCCGGTTCCCTCATGATCAGTTGGTCGGCGAGCGGCCAGGCATCGAGGTGCGGCTCACGGCTTTTCATGCGCTTGAAGATCCCCGTCCCCGCGAGCATCGGCCGGGCGATCACCGGGGCCCAGCGCACCAGCCTGTCCAGCCACTTCACGATCGGGATCCGGCGCGCGTACGCCTGTCGGGGTGCTCCGGGAACGGCGGCGCACGCAAGGATCAGCTTCGTCACCCGCTCGGGGTGCGCCTGGGCGGCGGACAGCGCGTATCCGCCGCCGCCCGATATCGCCACGAGCGGTGCCCGTTCGTGGCCGAGGTGGTCGAGCAGGGCCAGGAGGTCGTCGTTCCAGCGGTGGAAGCCACGGCCGGGCACGGGGTCGGTCTCGCCGTATCCGGGGCGGTCCGGGAAGACCAGACGGACGCCCGCCTCCGTCGCGGCCTGCCGCAGCGCCATGCCTTCGAAACGGCTGCCGGGGGTGCCGTGGAGCACGATCGCGGGCGGGGCGGCCAGGTCCCCGTACGAGCAGTACGCGATACGGCGCCCGCCGGGGGCCGTCAGACGGACGGTCCCGGGCAGATCCTGCAAGGAGGGGGTCATCTCTGCTCCTCATGCGATACGGGGGCGGCGGCAGCGGCGATCCCGCCGATGACGAGGTCGAGGCCGTAGGCGAACCGGCGGTCGTAGTCGTGGTGGTCGGCGAACACCGACATGGCCCGGCGCTCGGGCGGGAGCTGGAGCTGCTGCGGATCGCCGCGGCCGAGGTGGATCGCCACATGGCCGGTGACGAAGTCGTGCAGGGCGCCGTACGCGTACACGGCGGCCTCCTCGTCGAGTCCCGCGGTCTGCAGCGCGGCGACGACCCGGAGTGCGACGTCGTCCGCGCCGGGCCCGACGAGGGAGGCGCGGCGGTGCGCCTCAAGGATGACGGGGTGCCGCATGAGCAGGTCATGGAGCGTGTCCGCGAACAGCCGGACGACGCCGCGCCAGTCGTCCGGCCAGTCCACGGACCGGGTCACCTCGCCGACGATCCGGGACACCAGCGCGTGCTGGAGCGCGTCGATGCCGCCCGTCGTGCGGTGGACCGCCATCGGCGACACATCCAGCCGGTCGGCCACCACGCGGAAGGTCACCGCGTCGAGACCCCGTTCGTCGGCGATCTCGGTCGCCGCGTCCAGGATCGCGTCGAGCGTGACCGCCCGGGGACGGCCGTTCTTCGCAGTGCTTGCCTTCTCGACCACCATGCCGTCACCATATCGATACGCGTAACGAAACAGCAATGGGAGCATCCATGCCGCAGTTGCACGACCTCACGGCTCTCCAACTGGCCACCGCCTACGAGCGCGGAGACACGACTCCCGCCGAAGTCGTGGATCATCTGCTGGCCCGGATCGAGGACGGCGACCGGGTGGGTGCGTTCACCACCGTGTCGGCGGACCGGGCCCGTGCCGCCGCGGCCGAGGCCGGACGCACCCTGCGCGCCCGGGACCGCACGGAACTGCCGCGCCTGTTCGGCGTGCCCACCGCCGTCAAGGACCTGGAGGCCACCGCGGGCGTACGCACCACGCTGGGTTCCGCGCTGCTGCGCGACTGGATTCCCGACCACGACGACGAGATCGTCGATGTCATGGCCGACGCCGGACTGATCAGCCTGGGCAAGACCACCGTTCCCGAGTTCGGGGCCGCCTGCTACACCGAGCCCGAGGTGTCCGCCCCCGCGCGCAGCCCGTTCGACCTCACCCGCAGCGCGGCCGGCAGCAGCGGCGGTGCGGCGGCAGCGGTCGGTGCGCTGCTGGTGCCGATCGCCCAGGGCAGTGACACCGCCGGGTCCGTACGCTCCCCCGCGAGCGCCTGCGGCGTGGTCGGGCTGAAACCGAGCCGTGGGCTCGTCACGGCGGGCCCGAACGGCAACGACGGGATGGGGCTCTCCGTACGGGGGCCGCTCGCCCGCACCGTGCGCGACACCGCGGCGTTCCTCGATGCGCTGACCACCCGTACCGGAGTCGGCACCGTGCATCCGCCCCGCGTCGACAGCTACGAGCGCGCCTGCGACGCACCTGTCCCGCGGCTCCGGGTGGCGCTCGCGCAGGGCTCGGTCTCGGGGGCGCCCGTGGACGCCGAGGTCGCCGCCGCCGCCGAACTCACCGCCCGTACGCTGGCCGGGCTCGGCCATGCCGTCTTCGCCCGGGACCAGGCGCCGGACCCCGGGTTCACCGAGGGCTTCCGGGTGATGTTCACCGCGCTGGTCGGGGCCAGGACCATGGCGTTCGACGAGGCGGCTCTGCGTCCGGTCGTCCGCCATCTCCGGGCCGGCTCGAAGCAGTTCACCTCGGGCGAGCTGGCCGCCTCGATCGGTGTCGTCCAGGCCCGCGCGCGGGCCTGGACGCTCGACTACGCGGACGCCGACATCGTGATCACCCCGACCGTCACGACACCTCCGACGCTCATCGGCCGGCTCCGCAACGACGCGGATCCGGCGGCGGAGCTGGCCGCGATGACCGCCTTCACAGGCAACACCGTGATCGCGAACGCCACCGGGTTCCCGGCCATCAGCCTTCCCCTCGGCTGGAGTTCCGAGGGCCTGCCGCTCGGGGTTTCGCTCACGGCCGGATGGGGCCGCGAGGACCTCCTGCTCGGCATATCCGCGGCCCTGGAGGAGGCTCTGCCCTGGGCCCACCGCTACGTCGACCGGGCCGAGGCGCGGACACCTGCGGCGCCTTGAGCACGGACGTGGCCGCGCGGCCGACCGGGAGGGAACCTACTCCCCGGCGGCTTGCCCGAGGATCTCCTCGATCCGGGCCAGCTCCTCGTCGGCGAACTCCAGATCACGGACCGCCTCGACGCTGTTCTCCAGCTGGGCGACGCTGCTCGCCCCGACCACGGCGGACGTGATCCGGCCGCCCCGCAGCACCCACGCGAGCGCCATCTGCGCGAGGGACTGCCCGCGCGCGGAAGCCACCTCGTCGAGCGCCCGCAGCCGGTCCACCAGCTCCGGGGTGACCGAATCGGGCGTCAGGAAGGGGCTGCTGCCGGCCGCGCGCGAGCCTTCCGGGATGCCGCGCAGATAGCGGTCGGAGAGGATGCCCTGCTCCAGCGGCGAGTAGGCGATGGATCCGGCGCCCAGCTCATCGAGCGCCGTGAGCAGGCCGTCCTCGACCCAGCGGTCCAGCATCGAGTAGCGCGGCTGGTGGATGAGGAGCGGGGTACCCAGCTCCTCGAGGATCCGGGCGGCCTGACGGGTCTGCTCCGGCGAGTAGTTGGAGATGCCGACGTAGAGCGCCTTGCCCTGCCGTACCGCCGAGTCGAGCGCGCCCATCGTCTCTTCGAGCGGGGTGTCGGGGTCGGGGCGGTGCGAGTAGAAGATGTCGACGTGGTCGAGGCCGAGCCGGGTGAGGCTCCGGTCGAGCGACGAGAGCAGATTCTTCCTGGATCCCCACTCCCCGTACGGGCCGTCCCACATCAGATAGCCCGCCTTGGTCGAGATGACGAGCTCGTCCCGGAGCCGGGCGAAGTCCGTCCTCAGTGCGCGGCCCATCGCGGTCTCGGCGGCGCCGGGCGGCGGTCCGTAGTTGTTGGCGAGGTCGAAGTGGGTGATGCCGAGATCGAATGCCCGGCGCAGGATCTGCCCCTGGGTCTCCGGCGTCCGGTCGCCGCCGAAGTTGTGCCACAGACCGAGGGAGAGCGCGGGGAGCAGCAGTCCGCTGCGTCCGGTGCGCCGGTAGGGCATGGCTTGGTAGCGGTCGGCGGACGGGAGGTACATGCGGGCTCCACGGAAGAGGGGCGGTTGCGGTGCGCGGGGTCCAGGTTCGCCGACAACCATCCAGCAGTCCAACAGGAGATTCTGCTTGGATTCAGCGCTTATATTTCTCAATCATGGAGTTGCGTCAGCTGGAACATTTCGTCGCCGTCGCCGAGGAACAGCACTTCACGCGTGCCGCCGAGCGCCTCGCCGTGTCGCAGTCCGGTCTTTCCGCCTCCGTCCGGGCCCTGGAGCAGGAGCTCAGGACACCGCTCTTCAGCCGCACCACGCGCAGCGTGCGGCTGACCGAGGCGGGGCGCGCCCTGCTGGTGGAGGCCGAACGCACACTGGCGGGGGCGCGAGCGGCGAGGGACGCTGTCGATGCGGTACGGGGACTGCTGCGCGGCACGCTGTCGGTGGGCGTCGAGCAGTGCGTGCCCGGGGTACATCTTCCGCGTCTGCTGGCGGCCTTTCACCGTAGGCATCCGCTCATGGAGATCCGGCTCCGCCAGGAGGGCACCACGAGTCTGGTGGACGGGGTGGCCGGTGGGCGGCTCGATGCCGCCTTCGCCGCGACCGTCAGTGCCGTCGAGTGGCGAGGCGAGCTGATCCCGCTGGCGCGTGAGTCGATGGTCGTCCTCTGTGCCCCCGGTCACCGGTTCGCGACGGCGGACCGCGTCGCGTGGGGTGAGCTGCCCGGTGAGTCCTTCATCGACTTCCATCCGGACTGGGGTCCGCGGCGGGCGGCGGACGGGGCGTTCGCCGAGGCACGGGTGCGGCGCACGGTGGGGCTGGAGGTGAATGACGTGCACAGCCTGCTGGAGCTGGTGCACGAGGGGCTGGGGGTCGCGCTGGTGCCGCACCACTTCTCCCGTAAGCCCGAGGCCCGGGGACTGGTGGCGGTGGAGCTCGAAGGGCCCCGACAGCCTTACTACGAGAGCGTCGTGGTGCTGCCGGCGGCCCGGGCCATGAGCCCGGGCGCGCGGGAACTGATGGCGCTGCTCCGGAGTGACAGCGGGCTGTGAGGGCAGCGGGGGCGAGGGCGGTGCGACCGGTCATCCGCCCAGCGCCCTCGCGAACGCTCCCGCCTCCTGCGCGACTCCGCTGCAGGTGTCGACGGCCTTCGAGGTGTCCTCGTCGGTGCACTCCTGATCGCGAAAGGTGGCCCACTGGGAGAGTGCGCCGATTCCCTTGCGCCCGGCGAAGGTGCGCAGGGACGCCGCGTCGGCGAGGGTGAACGTCTCCCCGCCCACGTCGTTGACGCCGATCATCACGGTGATGTGCAGCGCCCGCCAGGCCGCGGTGTCCGACAGGCCCAGTACGTCGGTGAGCTGGTCGTGGGTTGCCTCGGCGGCCTGCTGCGCGTAGTCGCCCATGTCTCCGTCGTGGGAGGAGCTGTAATTCATCGCCATGATGTTCACCGCGGACACGTCGACGTTCCGCTGTGCGGTGTCGCTCAGCAGATCGGTCCCGGTCGCCTCCAGACCGTCCGGCATCACGGGCAGGGTGTACGTGACATCGAGGTCCCGCTCCTTCTGGAGCAGGCGCAGCGCCTGGTCGCGGCGGGTGATCGACGTCTGGTCGGTGAGTGCGGCGCCCTCGATGTCGAAGTCGGCCTTGTCCGCGCCGACCGCGTCGAGCACCTGCGCGTAGGCATCGGCCAGTTCCCGGGCGCTGTCGCAGGCGAGCGCGAGCTCGTTCCCCGCGGCCCCGCCGAAGGAGACCCGGACATCCGCGCCGGTCGCGGTGAGCGCGGCGATGCGCGAGGTCACCGCCTGGTCGCCGGCCTTCGCGGTGCCTCCCCACAGCGGGGTGCAGCGGTCGCCGTCGGCGATGACGAAGGCGAGGTTGTACGTGTCGGGGGAACCGGCCGAGTCCGTGCCGGCGGCGGTCGTGGCGCTGACGTACGGGGTGTACGCCGTCGAGGCCGTGGAGGAGCCGGGGCGGGCCCCCGGGCCCGCTTCCCGGTCCTGGTTCGCCGCCGTGCCGGTCGCGCAGGCGGAGCAGGCGAGCCCGAGTGCGAGCAGTCCGGCGACGACAGGAGTGATTCGCTTCGCGCGGCCGGCCGTGCCACCGGGGGAACGCTTCGGTGAAATACGCATGGTGTTTGCACCTGCTCTCGTGAAGGTTGTCCCGGAACGGCAACAAAGAGGGACCGGAACACACCGAAAACCTCTCACATGCCCGCCCTGGGTCCACACACAGGAAATTCATGGCCCGGAGTCGGAGAGAAGCGCCCCGAAAGCCCAAGCAGCAATCAGCAGCGGTGATTTGAGGATGAGTGGAGTACGGCGAAGCGGACCGTGGGGGCACTCGCTCTCTCAGCTCGTCAACAGGTTGACCGTGCATCCACAGCATTCGGCCAGCAAAGCCCCAGACTTCGCACATCGCCATTCGTCAACATGCGCAAATGCAATCCGACACCGCCATCGAGAATGATCCGGCCCCGTCCGTCCGCCGCCGCAAGCACGCCGGCGTGCCCAGGTCCCGTGCCGGGGCAGGAGCCGGGGCCCAGGAAGGGCCCGTATTCGTGGACAGCTCCGGGCGCCGGGCCAGGCTGCTGCGCCGCGCGGGCATCGCACTGGGCGTCGCCTGTGTCGGTTACGCAGCCGTGCTCGGACTCGCCTTCGTGGGAGGCATCTCCATGTCGCCCTCGCAGCTGCTCCCCTTCGACGGCGCACCCGCCGCGCAGGGTGGGCCGGCCGGGAACATGCCTCCGGGCACTGAAGAGGCACCACCGGGCGACCGGCCCGGCGTCGGGGCGGACGGGCAGCTGTCACCCGCCGCCTCCCCCTCTGTCTCCGCCACCACCGGCGCGGCCCGATGATCCGGACCCACGACCGTTCCGCGGCCGGACGACGGCACGCCACACCGGGCAGGATCGCGCGTGTCCGTCGTCAGGCGGTCCCCGAACCGCGGGTGGTCATCGCTCTTCTGCTGCTGCTCGGTCTCGTCTCCGTGATGCTGCTCGACGGCTATCTGCGGGCCGAAGTCGGAAACGACCAGCGGGTCCGCTCCGACGCGAGCGCGAGCGAGGTTCCACAGGGTGTCCTGGACGGTGGCCCCTTCCTCAGCTTCGAGGGTGGCACGGCGCACACTCGATCGGTGCCGGACAAGACGATCGTGCTCACCTTCGACGACGGCCCCGACCCCGAGTGGACCCAGCAGGTGCTCGACATCCTGGACGACAACGATGTGCCGGGCACATTTTTCCTGGTCGGCTCGATGATCTCGCGCTACCCGGATGTGGTGCGCCGGATGGTCGACGCCGGCAACGAGGTGGGCGTCCACACCTTCACTCATGTCGATCTCTCCTACCAGAGCGCGGCCCGCGTCACGCGGGAGATCGCACAGACACAGCTCGCTCTGGCGGGCGCCGCGGGCATCACGACGACCCTGTTCCGCGCCCCGTACTCGTCGACGAACGACGCCATCGACAACTACAGCTGGCCCGTCTACAAGAAGCTCGGCGCCATGGGCTACACCAGCGTCTTCATCGACACCGACAGCGAGGACTGGCAGAAGCCCGGAGTCAGCAGGATCGTCGAGTGGGCCACTCCGAAGAGCGGAAAGGGCGCTTCGGTGCTCTTCCACGACGCGGGCGGCAACCGGGCCCAGACACTCAAGGCGCTGCCGCGGTACATCAAGAAGATGAAGGCGAAGGGTTACACCTTCACCACGGTCAGCGGCGCACAGGCCACACGGAGCGCAGAGAGCACGCAAGGCGCACCGGGCGCACACGCCGCCCCCGGCAACGCCCTGCAGAGCAACCCCGACCAGGCCGCTCACCGGACCGCCGACACCGCCACCCGCTGGGAGGGCCGCGCCCTCCTCGCCGCGGTGGCCGTCGCGGAGTGGACCGTGCCCGGCCTGGCCGCCGCGCTGGTGGTGGTCGGAATCGCCGTGCTGGGCAGGTTCGGCATGATGCTCCTCCTCGCCCGGCGTCACTACCGGCAGCGCAACAGACGCCGGTTCGCCTGGGGACCCGCGGTCACGGAACCGGTGAGTGTGATCGTCCCCGCGTACAACGAGAAGGAGTGCATCGCCAATACGCTCAACTCACTGGCGGCGAGCACCCATCCGATCGAGATCATCGTTGTCGACGACGGTTCGACCGACGATACCGCCGAGATCGCCGAGTCGCTGGGACTGCCCAATGTCCGGGTCGTCCGCCAGGAGAACGCGGGCAAGTCGGCGGCGCTCAACAACGGTGTGCGGCAGGCGCGTTACGACATCGTCGTGATGATGGACGGCGACACCGTCTTCGAACCCGACACCGTGCACCGGCTCGTGCAGCCGTTCGGCGACCCGGAGGTCGGCGCGGTGGCCGGAAACGCCAAGGTCGGCAACCGCAACACCGTGATCGGCGCCTGGCAGCACATCGAGTACGTGATGGGCTTCAACCTCGACCGCCGGATGTACGACCTGCTGCGCTGCATGCCCACCATCCCGGGCGCGATCGGTGCGTTCCGCCGCGAGGACGTACTGGCCGTCGGCGGGATGAGCGAGGACACGCTCGCCGAGGACACCGACATCACGATCGCCCTGCACCGGGCCGGCCGGCGAGTCGTGTACGCCGAGCACGCACGTGCCTGGACCGAGGCGCCCGCGTCGCTGGGACAGCTGTGGCGGCAGCGCTATCGCTGGAGCTACGGCACAATGCAGGCGCTCTGGAAGCACCGCGGATCGGTCACGGACCGGGGACCCTCGGGACGCTTCGGCCGGATCGGCATGCCACTGGTCGTCCTCTTCCAGATCGTCACGCCCCTCTTCGCACCGCTGATCGATGTGTTCACGGTCTACGCGATGATCTTTGTGGACCTCAGGGCGTCCCTGCTGGCCTGGCTGGCCGTACTGGTGGTCCAACTGGTCTGTGCGGCATACGCGTTCCGCCTCGACGGTGAGAAGTACCGCTATCTGCTGATGCTCCCGCTGCAGCAACTGGCCTACCGGCAGCTGATGTATCTGGTGCTGATCCACTCGTGTGTCACCGCAGCCACCGGCGGCCGGCTGCGCTGGCAGAAGCTGAAGCGCACCGGCGAGGTCGGTACGCCCACGCCCGGCACGGAGGTGCGCTGATGGCGGGCGCACACCGCAGGGGGGCACCGCGGCCGTCGCCGCGTACGAAGGAACGGGGGGCACTCGTCGTCATCGACAGGCCGAACCCCGCACTGTCCGAGCCCTCGGATCCCGCTGCCCGAGGCGGCGGCCGTGACCGCTATTTCGACGCGCTGCGGGCCTTCGCCCTGGTGCGCGTGGTCACATATCACACCTTCGAATGGCCGTGGCTGGGACTGGTCTTCCCCTCGATGGGCGTGATGTTCGCGCTCGCCGGATCGCTCATGGCGCGCTCCCTGGAGCGCCCCGCCCGGCAGGTGATCCGCGGCCGGCTGCGCAGGCTGCTGATCCCGCTGTGGGCGTTCGCCCTGGTGCTCGGCGTGGCGATGCTGCTGCACGGCTGGCTGCCCGGCGCAGACGTCCTGTACTGGGTGCTGCCGGTGGGCGACCCACCCGGCAACGCATGGGGCGAACAGGCGTGGGCGGTGCTCTGGTACCTGCGCACCTACCTGTGGTTCGTCCTGCTGTCACCCCTTCTGCTGCGTGGATTCCGGATCGCCCCGCTCCCCGTCCTCGCTCTGTCACTCGTCCCCGTCCTGCTCCTGACGACGGTGTGGAGCGTGCCGGACGGACGTCTGGGCAGTGCGCTCAGCGATCTGTCGGTCTTCCTGTTCTGCTGGCTGCTGGGCTTCGCACACCGGGTGGGTGTCCTCGACCGGCTGCGCCCCGCCGTCGTCCTGGCCTCGGCGCCGGTTCTGATGGCGGCGGGCGGCTGGTGGGCCTTCCACCACCGGATCGACGGTTCCTACGACCTCGACGACATCCCGCTCGCCCAGGCGCTGTGGTCCGCGGGATTCGTCCTGCTGCTCCTGCGCTTCCGGCCGGACTTCGAGTGGCTCGCCCGCCATACGGTGGCGGACCGGATCGTGAAGGTCTTCAACGCCCGTGCCGTGACCATCTATCTGTGGCACGAGGTCGCGCTGATGGTGAGCGTGCCGTTGATCGACCTGATGTGGAATGTGCCGGCCCTCGAATGGGATCTTCCGCTGGACAGCATGTGGTTCCAGTTCGCCGTCGCCTGGGTGCTGATCGCCGCGGCGGTGGCGCTGTTCGGCTGGGTCGAGGACCTCGCGGCGAAGCGGGGGCCACGGCTGCTGCCGTGACCTCCTCGCCCGCCGGTCCCTGTGCTGCCGACCGACGGTGTTGTCAGCCGACGGCGCAGGACGGGGCCAGCACGAACCAGCGTGCGGGCAGGTCGATGCGGGTTCCGTCGGGCAGATACTCGGTCTGGGCCAGGACGGTGTCGCCGCCGGCCAGCGTGGTCAGACCGGCCGCCCGCAGCAGCTGAGGCACCTCCTCCTGCGTGGCGCCGGCCGGCTTGAGACCGTGGTCCAGGACCCGGCGCAGCTTCTCGGGCGGGCCGCCCGGTCCCTGCGCCACCTGCTGGAGCACCTCCTTGGAGGCCGGGGTCAGCTCGGCGACGAACGCCCGGCCCCGCTCCCCCACCATCGTCGCAACCGCCGCGGCCACGGCGGGCCTGGCCTCGGCCTCGCTCTGGTGGATCACCGCACGCATATAGACGTTGGTGTCGCCGATCCGCTCGTGCAGGGCAGCCACGGCCTCCGCGTCGACGAGGTCGAGCTGGGCGAACTCGGCCACGCCGTCGGGATCCGCGCGGTGTGCGTGCGCGATCGCCGCGTGCGAGAGGTCCACACCGATCGCGCGGGGGAAGCGGGTGGCGAGATAGCGGGTCTGGGTGCCGTTCCCGCAGCCGAGATCGACGACGGGCAGCGAGCTGTCGGCGTAAGGCAGGAGCAGCTCGCTGTGGGGTCCGGAGCTGAGGGAGGGGTCGGCGTCCCAGATCGCCTCACCGGGCGCGTCCGAGGTGGCGGACCAGAAGCCCTCCCACGCCTCGCGGTATCGCTGTGACACGTCCATATGCACTCCCGAGTCCGATTTTCCTGAGGCATTTCGCTCAGGTACGGACTACCGCCCCCGGGGCGGGCGCGGCAAGACCACGCGCAGCATCCACCGCCCGTGGAGACGTTCTTCACCAGGTGTGCGACCGGGGGCTCGGGATACGGCTGAGCGCCTGTTCGAACCAGACGGTCCTGCCGTGTGCCGTGCTGCTGCTGCCCCGTTCGCGGGCGAGGCTGCTCACCACCAGCAGTCCGCGGCCGGACTCGTCGTCGGCAGCGGCGTCGAGCAGCGCGGCAGGGGCGGGTTCGTCGTCGCTGACCTCGCAGAGCAGGGCGCCGGTGCGGACCGGACGGAGTCCGATGTGGTGGGTGCGGCCGTGCCTCGCCGCGTTGGTGACGGGCTCGGCGGCCATCAGCTCGGCGGCCTCCATCGCCTCCGGCAGCTCCCGGTCGAGGAGCTTGCCTCGGACCAGTCACCTCACCGTGCGCGGGCCACTTCGCCTGGGGCCAGGGCGAGTTGCCACCCTGCCACGTCGCCGTCCGGGATGCCGTTCAACCGGGCCATCAGCCCAGCGCCATGTCGTCCTTGCGGCCGCCGCCCGGGTTCAGGGCCGAACGGCCCCGTCACGGTGCCGGGCCGGCCGGTGAAGCCATCGGCCGGCCCGCACCCTCGGAACGGTCAGTCCTCGTGGCCGAGTTGGAGGTCGCGTTCGGTCCGTCCGCCACCCGCGACCTGGAGGACGGTGGCCACCGGCGGATACCCGGCCGCGATCACCGTGTACTCACCGGTGGACAGGTCCACGAACCGGAATGCGCCGTCGGGCCCGGTGGTGAGCGTGTCGACCACATTGCCCGCCGCGTCCAGGAGCGTGACCCGGGCGTCCTCGACGGGCCGGCCGCCGCTGGCCCGTACGACGCCGCGCAGCACCGCTCCACCGGCGAGTTCGATGTCCTGCCGGGTCTCCCTGGCCGCCTGCACGCTCACCGGCAGCGCGGCGGGCCGGAAGGCGGGCGCGCTGGCGGCGAGGGTGTACTCGCCGGCCACCAACTCCGTGATCACATAGCCGCCTTCGCGACCGCTGCGGGTGGACGCGACCACTTCGCCGCGTACATCGGTGAGGGTGACGGCGGCGTCGCGCACCGGGATGCCGTCGGCGGTGACGACGGTCCCGGCAAGGCGTCCCGCACCGCCGAGCACCACATCGAGCTCGACGGGCCGTTCGCCCACGGTGACGCTGACGGCCTGCGGCTGGTGGCCGCCGGCCGCGGCGATGAGGACGTACGAGCCGGAGCCGGGCACGCTCAGCGCGTACCGCCCGTCGTCCCCGCTCGCGCCCCGTCCGACCTGCTGTCCCTGGACGTCGATGAGAGTCAGGGCGGCGCGTGGGACCTTCGTACCGTCGGGGTGCTGGACGCTGCCGCACACCGGCACACCCGACAGGTACACGGGCGGCGGCGGTGCGGCAGCGGTGGTGCGGGCGGCGGGGATCGGTGCGGACTCGGCGGCGCTTTCGGAGCTGTGATGGGACACCAGCGGTTTCTCCTTGAGGAAGAAGGCGAAGAACAGGCCGAGCGCGAGCACCGGCACGAGGTAGAGGAAGATCCGCGGCATCGCGTCGGCGTATGCCTGGATGTAGCTGTCGCGCAGCGCGGGCTCCATGGCATGGACCAGCTGCGGGGTGATCGACTCGGGGTCGGGGAGGTCGGCGCCGGACGGCAGGCGGACGGCGAGCGCGTCCGCGAGGCGGCCCGCGAAGAGCGTCCCGAAGACGGCGGCGCCGACGCTGCCGCCGATCTGCCGGAAGTAGTTGTTGGCACTGGTGGCGGCGCCCAGGTCGGCGGGCTCCACGGAGTTCTGCACGGCGAGCACCAGTACCGGCATGACCAGGCCGATCCCGATGCCGAGCACGGCCTGCGCGATGCCGTATTCGAACCGCGGGGTGTCGGTTTCGAGCCGGGAGAGCAGCCACATGCCGGCCACCGAGACGGCGCCGCCCAGAATCGGATAGACGCGGTAGCGGCCTGTGCGGGAGATCAGCTGACCGGAGACGACGGAGGCGCCGACGATGCCGCCCATCATCGGGAGCATCAGCAGCCCGGATTCGGTGGCCGTGGCGCCGTCGACCATCTGCAGGAACGTCGGCAGATAGCTGGCGGCGCCGAACAGTGCGACCCCGACGACCGCGCCGACGAGCGCGGTGACATTGAAGATCGAGTCACGGAACAGCCGCAGCGGAATGATCGGTTCGGCTGCCCGGTGCTCGACGACGACGAACAGCAGGGCCGTTCCGGCGGCTCCGGCGGCGAGCCCCAGAATGGTGCGCGATCCCCAGGCGTACTCCGTACCGCCCCAACTGGTCAGCAGCACCAGGCAGGTGGAGGCGGCCGCGAGCAGCAGCGCGCCGAGAATGTCGAGGCGGGGCCGGACGGTGGGCCTGGGGAGTTTCAGTACGACGGTGATGACGGCGAGGGTGATCAGGCCGAACGGGACGTTGATGTAGAAGCACCAGCGCCAGGAGGCATGGTCGGTGAAGAAGCCGCCGAGCAGCGGGCCCGCGACCGAGGCGAGGCCGAAGGCTGCGCCGATGAGCCCCATGAAGCGGCCGCGTTCCCGGGGCGGTACGACATCCGCGATGATCGCCTGGACACCGATCATGAGTCCGCCGCCGCCGATGCCCTGGACGGCGCGGAAGGCGATCAGTTCGTCCATGCTGCGGGACCAGCCGGCCAGCGCGGAGCCGATGACGAAGACGACGATGGCGAACTGGAAGACGCCCTTGCGGCCGAAGAGGTCGCCGAGCTTTCCGTAGATCGGCAGCCCGATGGTGGAGGCGAGAAGGTACGCGGTGACGGCCCAGGACATCTTCTCCAGGCCGTGCAGCTCGCCGACGATCTTCGGCAGTGCGGTGGCGACGATCATCTGGTCGAGCGCCGCGAGCAGAAGCGTGAGCATCAGCCCGAGGAAGACCAGCCGGATATGGCGGGGGGTGGTCTCCGGCACGGCGGAAGGCGCGATGACTGCGGCTTCTTCCGCCTCTTCCGTCTTTTTCACGACAGGGAGCGGCGAGGGCGGCGTGGCCGCCGCCTCGTCGGCCCCCGCACCGCTCGGCTCGTCCTCCAACAGAGTGATCCCACCCACCACGTGCCGCTCCCCTTCGTCGCATCTGCGCCGCCCATTTCTCGCATTGAGCGACAAGGGAGGGCAAACGCGACGGGGGGCGCTGACGGCGCACTCGGGGGGCTTAGCCGCCGGTGGGAGCCACTACGGCGCACAACCGACGGGCCGAGAAAACCACCCGAACCGGTGAGGCCGGTCAAGAGAGGTCGGAGCTACTTCTCGACCTCGGTGGCAAGGTTCTGCAGCAGCTCGTCGTAGATCCGCCCAAGTCCCTTGGGCGCAAAGGTCTTCTCGAAGAATCCACCGATGCCGCCCGCGCCGTTCCAGACGGTCGACACGACCGCCTTCGACTTGCCCTCACCGGCCGGAGTGACGGTCCAGGTGGTGACCATCGAGGAGTTGCGGTCCTTCTCCACGAGCCGGCCGTCGGTGGGCTCGGTGACCTCCAGCAGACAGTCGCGCACCCGCTTGCTGGTGGCCTGGAGCTTCCAGTGGACGAGGGTGCCCTCGCCGTCACCGCCCTCACGCACCTCGTACTCGCTGAAGTGTCCGGGCAGCACCTTGCCCCGGACCTCCTTGTAGTCGGCCAGCGCGTCGAACACCGTCTCCGCGTCCGCCGCGATGACTCGCTCCGTCGTTGCCTCGACCTGCGCCATGGCTGTTCCTCCAGCACTCGGTTGTTCGGGGGTGTGCTGAGCCAACCACCTCCGGGACGCCGCTCAAAATCCGGGCCGGGACGAAGGGGAGAAAACGATCAAGGGAACAAGTGTTCTATTCTCTGTCCAGTGCTACCGAGGAGGCGTCCATGCGCTGGGACAATCTGGTCGACAACCCCACCAATACCGGGGCCAGCGCGCTCTTCACCGCTGACGCGGTGACCACGCGCACCTTTGACACCCCCGAATTCCGGGGGATCACCTTCCACGAGATCCGGGCCCGCTCGATCGTGAACCGGGTGCCGGGCGCGTCGCGGATGCCGTTCGAGTGGACCGTCAATCCGTACCGGGGCTGTACGCACGCCTGCGTGTACTGCTTCGCACGCAAGACCCACAGCTATCTGGACCTCGACACCGGAATCGACTTCGACTCCCAGATCGTCGTCAAGGTCAACGCCCCGGAGCTGCTGCGCAGCCAGCTGGCGTCCAGCCGCTGGCACGGCGCACACATCGCGATGGGGACCAATGTCGACTGTTATCAGCGCGCCGAGGGCCGCTACCGGTTGATGCCCGGCATCATCTCGGCCCTGCGCGATCACGCGAACCCGTTCTCGATCCTGACCAAGGGGACTCTGATCCTGCGCGATCTGGAGCTGCTGCGGCAGGCGGCCGAGGTCACCGATGTCGGCATCTCCGTCTCGGTGGGCTTCGTCGACGACGGGCTGTGGCGCACCGTGGAGCCCGGCACGCCCTCCCCCGAGCGCCGCCTCGACGCCGTCCGCACGCTGAGCGAGCACGGCATCGACTGCGGCGTGCTGATGGCGCCCGTCATCCCGTTCCTCGGCGACCACCCGGACCAGTTGCGCGCCACGGTCCGGGCGATCGCCGCCGCCGGGGCGACCTCGGTGACCCCTCTCGTCCTCCATCTGCGGCCCGGCGCCCGGGAGTGGTACATGCGGTGGCTCGGGCAGCGCCACCCCCATCTGGTACGGCGCTACGAGCGGCTGTACGCCGAGGGGGCCTATGCGCCCAAGTGGTACCAGCGGCGCATCACGCGGTACGTCCACGAACTGGCGGCCGAGTTCGGCATCGGCCCCTCGCACCGCGGCTCGGCCCGCCGGCTCCCCGTGCGTCAGGAGCAGCGGTCACCGCTCGACGGCCCCGAGCCCACCCAGCTGACCCTGCTCTGACCCGGCGGATCCGACACGGGCAGGCCTGGCGCATCCGACGCGGGCAAACGGGTCAACTCTCAACAGAACATGTCCTTCCGAGCGCGAATGTGGGGAGCATGCGGCGGGGGCTGCGCCACGCGCAGCCGTCTTTTCCCCACCACGGGAGGCCATATGACGAAACGTCCAGGAATTCTGTTCGCCGTCGGTGCGACGGTCGCCGGTCTGGTGACCGCCGCCCCGTCCCCGGCGACCGCCGACAACGGTGCGCAGCACACCGCAGCCGAGCTCAGATGGACCGGCTGCGGCACCAAGTCGTACCCGAGTCTGCAGTGCTCATCGGTCAGTACGCCGCTCGATCATGACGATCCGTCGGGCCGGCAGATCACCCTCGCCCTGTCCCGCATCCCACACACCGCGAAGACCTTCCAGGGGCCCCTGCTCGTCAACCCGGGCGGCCCCGGGGGCAGTGGCCTCTCGATGGCCGGCTTCGTGGCGTCCTCGCTGCCGAAGTCGGTTGCCGCGCAGTACGACGTGATCGGGTTCGACCCGCGCGGCGTCGGCAGGAGCGAGCCCGCGCTGGACTGCGTACCGAAGTATTTCGATCCGCTGCGCCCCGACTCGGTGCCGGACTCGCTCGCGGTCGAGGAGGCCAACCGCAACCGGGCCCGTTCGTTCGCGCAGGCATGTGGCGAGAAGTACCCGGATCTGCTGCCCTACATGGACACGGTCAGCGCCGCCAAGGACCTCGATGTGATCCGGCAGGCAACCGGTTCCCAGCAGCTCAACTACTTCGGGTACTCGTACGGGACCTACCTCGGCGCGGTGTACGCCAAGCTGTTCCCGCAGCGGGTGCGACGCCTGGTCCTCGACTCGAACGTCGACCCGGAGGGCGTCTGGTACGACGACAACATCGGCCAGAACTACGCCTTCGATGCCCGCCACAAGGCGTTCGCCGCCTGGGTCGCGAAGCACGACACCACGTACCGGCTCGGCAGCGACCCGGCGAAGGTCGAGGATGCCTGGTACGCGATGCGTGCCGCCGTCAAGGCGCAACCCGCGGGCGGGCAGGTCGGGGCGAGCGAGCTGGAGGACACCTTCCTGCCCGGCGGTTACTACAACGGCTACTGGCCCTATCTGGCCGATGCGTTCGCGGCGTATGTGAACGACCGGGACCAGGACGCGCTCGTGAAGGCGTACAAGAAGTTCGGCGCGGTCGACGCGAAGGCCGACAACGGGTACTCGGTCTACTCGGCCGTGCAGTGCCGCGACACCCAGTGGCCCCGTCAGTGGAACACCTGGCGCAACGACAGCTGGAAGGTGCACGACAAGGCACGCTTCTTCACCTGGAACAACACCTGGTACAACGCCCCGTGCGTCGACTGGCCGGTGGAGCCGCTGAACCCGGTACGGGTCTCCAACAACAGCCTGCCGCCGGTGCTGCTCTTCCAGGCCACCGAGGACGCGGCCACGCCGTACGAGGGTGGAGTCACCCTGCACCGCAAGCTGCGCGACTCCAGCCTGGTGGTCGAGCAGGGCGGCGGCAATCACGGCATCACACTGAGCGGCAACGACTGCCTGGACACCTATCTGGCGGACTATCTCGACAAGGGCACCGTCCCGCGCGGCAAAGGCATCCGGGCCGACGCGGACGCGGTCTGCGCCAAGTCTCCCGACCCGAAACCGCTGACCGGCAGGGCGGCGGCGAAGACGGCCCGGGGAACGGATTCCGGCAGCAGGGGCAGCACCCTGCACGGCCTGCTCGGCTTCCGCGGCTGACAGCCACGGACCCGGGCCGGATTCCCGTACGGGTCATCCTGACTCATGCGTCAGGATGACCCGTATGACGATACGGACCACACCCGATGTGCTCGTACGGGACATGACTGTCGACGACTGCGAGGCGGTCGCGAGAGTCCGGGTGCGCGGCTGGCAGGCCGCGTACGCCGGACTGATGCCGCAGTCGCATCTGGACGCCATGGACATCGCCGAGGACGCGGAACGGCGCCGTGGATTCTTCGCCGAGGGCAACCCGGTCGTGAATGTGGTGGCCGAACGGGCGGGCCTCGGTGTGATCGGCTGGGCCTGCTACGGCCCGTACCGCGAGAACGGCAGACGGCTGGCGCGGGGTGAGTTGTACGCGATCTATGTGCTGCCCGAGCAGATCGGGACCGGGGCCGGCCGCGCCCTGATGGCGCAGATGCTCACCCGCGCCACTGCGGACGGCTTCCCGGACCTGGCGCTCTGGGTGCTGAAGGAGAATGCCCCGGCCCGCCGCTTCTACGAGCGCTCGGGTTTCCTCCCCGACGGCGCCGAGGAGCCCTTCGAGGTGGACGGCGTACTCGTGCCCGAGGTGCGGTACGTGCGCCCCCTCGGCACCCCTTGAACGCGTCGGTGCCGGACCGGCCGGCAGAGGTCCGCGCTCTCAGACCCCCCGCAGGCAGCTGAGCGCGTCCCGTGCCGCGCCGCCCAGTCTCGGGTGCGGCAGCGCCGCCTCCAGAAGCGGGCGGGCCCGTTCGTCCCCGAGCTGCCCGAGCCCTTCCACGCAGGCGAGCGCCACCCGCCAGTGCGGATCGTCCGGGGCCAGGAGCCGCTCCAGGGTGCTCATCAGCGCCGGTACGGACTCCGGGGCCCGGAGCGCGGTGAGCAGCCGCACCGGGTGCAGGGCGTATGCGGTGCGCAGGGTGTTCGTTGCCAGGGCGGCGGCGGCCCGGGGTGTGCGGGGGTCGCCCAGGCGCGCCAGGGCGTGGGCGGCACAGACGCAGCGCTCCGGATCGCGGTGGTTGAGCAGCAGGACCAGCGGCTCGAAGGCCCGTCGGTCACCGCCGCAGCCGAGCCTGAACGCGGCGATCTCCCGCGCCCAGAGCGGGCGTTCGCGTTCCACGAGGACCCGGGCCAGTTCCTCGTCGTCGTCGGTGGCGAGCAGTCTGCGGTACGCCGCCGACTCCCCCGCCTCGTCCGCAAGCCGGTCCGTCAGCGACCGGAACTCCTCGTCCATGACCGTCAGCGTATCGGCGATGACAGTGAGTGTGAGCCGGACCACAGCAACTCGGGGCTGGCGTGCTCGATACCCACCGGTTAAGCTCATGTGAGCGGGACACACTCCCCGCCTGCTCCGGTGGCCTGGTGACGCAGCCACCCGGAGTGCTTGTCGGTTCGGCAGCTTCGCGAGACGTGACTCCGGGACAGAGTCCGTCACCCCTTCCCGGTCCGGGCGTGCCCAAAGCGCCTCGGCCTTGAGCACCACGACACGCAATTCCCGCACGCCCTGCGCCGGTTCACCTCTTCAGCGCGCACGCCGTGCTCCTCACAGTCGTCACTCATTGTCTGGAGTCCCGTGATGGACACCCCGCTCAGCACCATTGCCGTCGTCGGTCTCGGCACCATGGGCACCGGCATTGCCGAAGTCCTGGCCCGCGCCGGCCACGAGGTCATCGGTATCGACATCAGCGACGCGGCCGCCCGTCAGGCCGTCGCCGCCCTGGAAGCCGCGACCGCCCGCGCCGTGCGGCGCGAGCGGATCACGGAGGAGGAGCGCAGCGACGTCCTCGCCCGGTTCCGTACCTTCGGTGACCTCCGGGCCGCCGCGGAGGCGGAGCTGGTCATCGAGGTCGTGCCCGAGTCGTACGACATCAAGCAGCAGCTCTTCCGGGAGCTCGACGCGATCGTCTCCCCCGCCGCGATCCTGGCGACCGGCACCAACGCCCTGTCGGTCACGCGGCTCGCCGCCGAATCGCTGCACCCCGAGCGCGTGCTCGGTCTGCACTTCTTCAACCCGGCGCCCGCGATGAAGCTGGTCGAGGTGGTCTCCTCGGTGCTGACCGCGCCGCCGGCCGTCGAGGCGGTCACCGCGCTCGCCCGCAGCCTGGGCAAGGAGCCGGTCGCGGTCGGCGACCGGCCGGGCTTCGTCGCCGACGGGCTGCTGTTCGGGTACCTCAACCAGGCCGCCGCGATGTACGAGGCGAACTACGCCTCCCGTGAGGACATCGACGCGGCGATGAAGCTGGGCTGCGGCCTGCCGATGGGCCCGCTCGCCCTCCTCGACCTGATCGGGATCGACACCGCCCGTACCGTCCTGGAGGCGATGTACTCCGCGTCGCACGACCGGCTGCACGCCCCGGCCCCCATCCTCAGGCAGCTCAGTGAGGCGGGGCTGACCGGCCGCAAGTCGGGCCGCGGCTTCTACACGTACACGGAATCCGGCAGCCAGACCGTGGTGCCCGACGCACTGACCCCGCAGGAGAGCGCGTCGGAGGCAGGCGGGCGCACGGTGCGGTCGGTGGGCGTCGCGGGCTCCGGGACGATGGCCTCGGGGATCGCCGAGGTCTTCGCGAAGGCGGGCTACGACGTGGTGCTCGCCGCCCGCAGCCAGGAGAAGGCGGACACGGCGAAGGGCCGGATCGCCAAGTCCCTGGAGCGTTCCGTCACCAAGGGGCGGCTGACCGCCGAGGCGCGGGACGAGACCCTGGCCCGGATCACCGCAGCCGGTTCGCCGGACGCCTTCGCCGATGTCGATCTCGCGGTCGAGGCGGTCGCCGAGGACCTGTCGGTCAAACAGCAGTTGTTCGGGACGATGGACAAGGTCTGCAAGCCGGGTGCGGTGCTCGCCACCACCACCTCGTCGCTGCCGGTCGTGGCGATCGCGCGGGCCACCTCGCGCCCGCAGGACGTCATCGGGATGCACTTCTTCAACCCGGCGCCCGCGATGAAGCTGGTCGAGGTCGTCCGTACGGTGCTCACTGCCGACGATGTCCACGCCACCGTCCGCGAAGTGTGCGTCAAGGTCCGCAAGCACCCGGTGGACTGCGGGGACCGGGCAGGCTTCATCGTGAACGCGCTGCTGTTCCCGTACCTCAACAACGCGATCAAGATGGTCGAGGAGCACTACGCGAGCCTCGACGACATCGACGCCGCGATGAAGCTGGGCGGCGGCTACCCGATGGGCCCGTTCGAGCTCCTCGACGTCGTCGGACTCGATGTCTCGCTCGCCATCGAGAAGGTGCTGCACAGCGAGTTCCGCGACCCGGGCCTGGCCCCGGCTCCGCTGCTGGAGCATCTGGTGGCCGCCGGCTGCCTCGGCCGCAAGACGGGGCGCGGCTTCCGCGAATATGCCCGGCGCTGAGCCGGGAGCCGGGTGGGGCGGGCTGCTCGATCCTTCGGGCGGCCCGCCCCCACGGGCGCATTCCCCTGCACCGATGCAGTACGTTCACACCATGTCCCAGCCCGCCAGGTCCCCCCGTGTCTCCGCCGCGCCCGACACCCAGGAGAGTGCCGCAGGCACCCGCGCCGCCGCCCAACGGCTCAAAATGCGCCGCGAACTGGCCGCCGCGGCAATGGAACTCTTCGCCTCGAAGGGGTACGAGGCGACGACGGTCGACGAGATCGCGGGCGCCGCGGGAGTCGCCCGGCGGACCTTCTTCCGGCACTTCCGGTCCAAGGAAGAGGCGATCTTCCCGGACCACGACGACACCCTCGTCAGGGCCGAGGCCGTCCTCAACGCCGCCCCCGCGCACGAGCACCCGCTCGACACCGTCTGCCGCGGCATCAAGGAAGTCATGAAGATGTACGCGGCAAAGCCCGCGGTCTCCGTGGCCCGCTACAAGCTGACCCGTGAGGTCCCCACACTGCGCGAGGCCGAAATCGCCTCGGTGGCCCGCTACGAGCGGCTGTTCACGCGCTATCTCCTGGGCCACTTCGACGAGCGCGACCACCATGTCGGCAATGACGACCCGCTGCTCGCGGAGGTCGCGGCATCCGCCGTCGTCACCGCGCACAACCATGTGCTGCGCCGCTGGCTGCGGGCGGGCGGCGAGGGCGATGTGGAGGCCCAGCTCGACCACGCCTTCTCGATCGTCCGCGACACGTTCGGGACCGGCATCGGTGCGGGCCGGATCGCCGGCACCGAACCGGCGAAGCAGCCGGCCGCTTCGGTGACGTCCCAGGGCGAGGTACTCGTCACCGTGGCGCGGACGGACGCGCCGCTCGAAGAAGTGATGCGCACGATCCAGCAGGCACTCAAGAACCGCTGAACGGGGCGGCCCGGCCGGGCGGCCCCCGCTCGACTGGCGGGGGCGGTTCCCGGCCCGTACCGGAAACCCGGTTGCCGCGCCCGCACCCCGGTGCTGTGGTGTGCGGATGAATCATGATCGCGACACACTTCTGACCCTCTTCGACCGCGAAATGCGCGAGCACGCCCGCCCCGACGGCCCCGGCGTCCGGGTCGAGCGCACCGGTGATGTCGTACGGCAGGTCGGTGCGGCCGACGACTGGAACGGTGTCGTGTGGTCGGCCCCGGACCTGGATGCCGTACGGGCGGACGCGGCGATCGCGGCACAGGTGGCGCACTGCACGAGGCTGGGGCACGACGAGTTCGAGTGGAAGCTGTACGGGCACGACCGGCCGGCGGATCTGGCGGAGCGGCTGCTGGCGGCCGGTTTCGAGGCGGAGGAGCCGGAGACCCTGCTGGTCGCCCCGGTGGCGGACCTCTCGACGGCGGTGGAGCTGCCCGAGGGCGTCCGGCTGCGCACCGTGAGTGACGCGGACGACGTAGAGCTGATGGCCCGCGCCCATGAGCAGGCATTCGGCTCGGACTGGTCGCGGCTGCGGCATCAGGTGCTGGCCAGGCTGACCGAGGACCCGGACAGCTTCGTCGGCGTCCTTGCCATGGTGGGCGACGAGCCGGTGAGCTCGGCCAGGATGGAGCTGTACCCGGGCACGGGCTTCGCAGGGCTCTGGGGCGGCGGAACGGTCGAGGCGTGGCGCGGGAGGGGCATCTACCGGGCTCTGGTCGCCTTCCGCGCCCGGATCGCGGCGGAGCGCGGCTACGGCTACCTTCAGGTCGACGCCTCCGAGCAGAGCAGCCCGATCCTCCAGCGACTCGGATTCCTGGCCCTGAGCACCACGACTCCTCACGTGTACCGGCCCCAGCACTGACCGCATCCGGCGGGACAGAACCGCCGAAACACCTCTTGTGTTGCTCATGCGTGCCCTGCGGGTGACAAGTGAGAGAAATTGTTGGCACCGAGTGCCTTGCCAGGTGTCACGGAGTGCCATACGTTGAAGTTGTCCGGGCGGCCGGCGTGCTGAGACCTCACGTACGCCGGCTGTCCCCGCAAGCAATATGCCTGCGCGCCCGGGCGCCTGCGTCACAGGCAACCCCTTCCGCTCCACAGAGCAAGCCGAAGCTTTACCAGCCGAACCGACGGCAGCACCTCCACACCACACCGCTCCCCTCAGCTTGCAGGGACCCTCAAGCGTTCCCTCAGCGCCCCCATCCGCCGGAGGCACACCGTGAAGGAAATCCTGGACGCGATCCAATCGCAGGACAGCACCGCCGCAGACTTCGCGGCCCTGTCCATCCCTGAGTCGTACCGCGCGGTGACCGTGCACAAGGACGAGACGGAGATGTTCGCCGGGCTCACCACCCGCGACAAGGACCCCCGCAAGTCACTGCATCTCGACGAGGTTCCGGTGCCCGAGCTCGGGCCCGGTGAGGCGCTGGTCGCCGTCATGGCCAGCTCGGTGAACTACAACTCCGTGTGGACCTCGATCTTCGAGCCGATGTCCACCTTCGGCTTCCTGGAGCGCTACGGGAAGCTCAGCGAGCTCACCAAGCGCCACGACCTGCCGTACCACGTCATCGGCTCCGACCTGGCGGGCGTCGTCCTGCGCACCGGCCCCGGCGTCAACGCCTGGCACCCCGGCGACGAGGTCGTCGCGCACTGCCTCTCGGTCGAACTGGAGTCCTCGGACGGCCACAACGACACGATGCTCGACCCCGAGCAGCGGATCTGGGGCTTCGAGACCAACTTCGGCGGCCTCGCCGAGATCGCGCTCGTCAAGTCCAACCAGCTGATGCCGAAGCCGCAGCACCTCAGCTGGGAGGAGGCCGCGGCTCCCGGCCTGGTCAACTCCACCGCGTACCGCCAGCTCGTCTCGCGCAACGGCGCGGGCATGAAGCAGGGCGACAACGTGCTGATCTGGGGCGCCAGCGGCGGACTCGGTTCATACGCCACGCAGTTCGCGCTGGCCGGTGGTGCCAACCCGATCTGCGTCGTCTCCAGCGACCAGAAGGCGGACATCTGCCGGAAGATGGGCGCCGAGGCGATCATCGACCGCAACGCCGAGGGCTACAAGTTCTGGAAGGACGAGCACAACCAGGACCCGCGCGAGTGGAAGCGGTTCGGCAAGCGCATCCGTGAACTCACCGGCGGCGAGGACGTGGACATCGTCTTCGAGCACCCGGGCCGCGAGACGTTCGGCGCCTCGGTGTACGTGACCCGCAAGGGCGGCACGATCGTCACCTGCGCCTCGACGTCCGGCTACAACCACGAGTACGACAACCGCTACCTGTGGATGTCGCTGAAGAAGATCGTGGGCTCGCACTTCGCCAACTACCGCGAGGCGTGGGAGGCCAACCGGCTGGTCGCCAAGGGCAAGATCCACCCGACGCTGTCGAAGGTCTACTCGCTGGAGGAGACCGGCCAGGCCGCGTACGACGTGCACCGCAACCTCCACCAGGGCAAGGTCGGCGTGCTCGCGCTGGCACCGCGCGAGGGTCTGGGCGTGCGCAACGAGGAAATGCGCGAGCAGCACATCGACGCCATCAATCGCTTCCGGGACGTCTGACATGAGCGGGCGTCAGAAGGACCGCCCGTGGCTCATGCGGACGTACGCCGGTCACTCGACCGCCGAGGCGTCCAACGAGCTCTACCGGCGCAACCTCGCCAAGGGCCAGACGGGCCTGTCGGTCGCCTTCGACCTGCCGACGCAGACCGGGTACGACCCCGACCACATCCTCGCCCGCGGCGAGGTCGGCCGGGTCGGCGTGCCCGTGTCGCACCTCGGTGACATGCGCCGGCTGTTCCAGGACATCCCGCTGGAGCAGATGAACACCTCGATGACGATCAACGCCACCGCGATGTGGCTGCTGGCGCTCTATCAGGTGGTCGCGGAGGAGCAGGGCGCCGACGCCACGAAGCTCCAGGGCACGACGCAGAACGACATCGTCAAGGAGTACCTCTCGCGCGGGACGCATGTCTTCCCGCCCGGTCCTTCGCTGCGGCTGACCACCGACATGATCACGTACACGGTCAACCACATACCGAAGTGGAACCCGATCAACATCTGCAGCTACCACCTGCAGGAGGCGGGAGCCACTCCGCTCCAGGAGATCGCGTACGCCATGTCGACGGCGATCGCCGTGCTCGACGCGGTCCGTGACTCCGGGCAGGTGCCCGAGGAGAAGTTCGGCGATGTCGTCGCCCGTATCTCCTTCTTCGTGAACGCGGGCGTCCGCTTCATCGAGGAGATGTGCAAGATGCGCGCCTTCGGCCGCATCTGGGACCAGGTCACCCGTGAGCGGTATCGCATCACCGACGCCAAGCAGCGCCGCTTCCGCTACGGCGTCCAGGTCAACTCGCTCGGCCTGACCGAGGCACAGCCGGAGAACAACGTCCAGCGCATCGTCCTGGAGATGCTGGCCGTCACCCTCTCCAAGGACGCCCGCGCCCGGGCCGTCCAGTTGCCGGCCTGGAACGAGGCACTGGGGCTCCCCCGGCCCTGGGACCAGCAGTGGTCGCTGCGGATCCAGCAGGTGCTCGCGCACGAGAGCGATCTGCTGGAGTACGAGGACATCTTCGCCGGATCGCACGTCATCGAGGCCAAGGTGGACGAGCTGGTCACCGAGTCGCTCGCGGAGATCGACCGGATCCAGCAGATGGGCGGCGCCATGGCGGCCGTCGAGTCCGGCTACCTGAAGTCGGAGCTGGTCTCCTCGCACGCGCAGCGGCGGGCCCGGATCGAGGGCGGCGAGGAGAAGATCGTCGGCGTCAACATCTACGAGACGACCGAGCCGAACCCGCTCACCTCGGACCTCGACGGGGCGATCATGACGGTCGACCCCGCCAATGAGGCCAGGGTCGTCTCGGCGCTCCACGAGTGGCGCGACAACCGCGACGAGGCCCGTGCCTCCGAGGCGCTGGCCTCGCTGAAGAAGGCCGCGGCCGGCACCGACAACATGATGGAAGCGACTGTGGAGTGCGCCCGCGCGGGTGTCACCACCGGCGAGTGGTCGTGGGCGCTGCGCGATGTGTTCGGCGAGTTCCGGGCCCCGACGGGCGTCTCGTCCGCACCGGTCGCGGTGACCGCGGAGGCGGGCACGCCGCTCGCCCTGGTCCGCGAGAAGGTCGCCCGCACCGCCGGCGACCTCGGCACCGGACGGCTGCGGCTGCTGGTCGGCAAGCCGGGCCTGGACGGGCACTCCAACGGCGCCGAGCAGATCGCCGTACGGGCCCGTGACGCCGGGTTCGAGGTCGTCTACCAGGGGATCAGACTGACCCCCGAACAGATCGTCTCGGCCGCGCTCGCCGAGGACGTGCACTGCGTCGGTCTGTCGATCCTGTCCGGCTCGCACGCCGAGCTGGTGCCGGACGTGCTGAACCGGCTGCGCGAGGCCGGCGCCAACGACATACCCGTCATCGCGGGCGGGATCATTCCGCCCGCCGACGCCACCGCGCTGATCGACGCGGGCGTCGCCGCCGTATTCACCCCGAAGGACTTCGGCATCACGGAGATCATCGGCCGTATCGTCGACGAGATCCGGAAAGCGAACAAGCTCGACCCTCTGGAGGTCCCCGCATGACCCAGCCTGTGAACCGTCTGCGTCCGCGTCGCTCGTGCCTGGCTGTGCCGGGCTCGAACCCGCGGTTCCTGGAGAAGGCCCAGGGTCTCCCTGCCGACCAGGTCTTCCTCGACCTGGAGGACGCTTGCGCGCCGCTCGCCAAGGAGGGCGCCCGGCACCACATCGTCGACGCGCTGAACAACGGCGACTGGACGGGCAAGACCCGGGTCGTGCGCGTCAACGACTGGACGACGCACTGGACGTACCGCGATGTGATCACGGTGGTCGAGGGCGCCGGCCAGAACCTCGACTGCATCATGCTGCCGAAGGTCCAGGACGCCCAGCAGGTCGTCGCCCTCGATCTGCTGCTCACCCAGATCGAGAAGACGATGGGCTTCGAGGTCGGGAAGATCGGCATCGAGGCGCAGATCGAGAACGCCAAGGGCCTGGTGAACATCGACGACATCGCCGCCGCCTCGCCCCGTCTGGAGACGCTGATCTTCGGCCCGGCCGACTTCATGGCGTCGATCAACATGAAGACCCTGGTCGTCGGTCAGCAGCCGCCCGGATACGGCGCGGACGCGTACCACTACATCCTGATGCGCATTCTGATGGCGGCCCGTACGCACGACCTCCAGGCGATCGACGGTCCTTTCCTCCAGATCCGCGACGTCGACGCGTACCGCGAGGTCGCGGGCCGCGCGGCGGCGCTGGGCTTCGACGGCAAGTGGGTGCTGCACCCCGGTCAGGTCGACGCGGCCAACGAGGTGTTCTCGCCGTCGCAGGAGGACTACGACCACGCCGAGCTGATCCTCGACGCGTACGAGTGGTGCACCTCGGAGGAGGGCGGCAAGAAGGGCTCGGCGATGCTCGGCGACGAGATGATCGACGAGGCGAGCCGCAAGATGGCGCTCGTCATCGCGGGCAAGGGCCGCGCGGCCGGTATGCAGCGCACCTCCAAGTTCGAAGCGCCGGAGGCCTGACCATGCAGTTCGGACGCACATTCGAGGAGTTCGAGGTCGGTGCGATCTACAAGCACTGGCCCGGAAAGACGGTCACCGAGTACGACGACCACCTTTTCTGCCTGCTGACCATGAATCATCACCCGCTCCACATGGACAGCAACTACGCGGAGAGGACGACCGACTTCGGGAAGAACGTTGTCGTCGGCAACTACATTTACTCGCTGCTGCTCGGAATGTCCGTTCCGGATGTCTCCGGAAAGGCGATCGCCAACCTCGAAGTCGAGTCGCTGAAGCATGTCGCGCCGACCTTCCACGGCGACACGATCTACGGCGAGACGACCGTTCTGGACAAGACTCCGTCAAAGTCCAAGAACGACCGTGGAATCGTTTATGTGGAGACCAGTGGGTACAAGCAGGACGGCACGCTGGTCTGCGTGTTCCGTCGCAAGGTGATGGTCCCCACCCAGACGTACATCAAGGAGCGCGGCGGGGAGCAGCCCGGCCGCCCCGAGCTGAACCAGCCTTCGCAGAAGAACGTGGAGAAGTAGCCATGACGCGACTTGCCCAGACTGCCGGTCTCAACGATGTCCAGCAGGAAATTCTCTCCACGGTCCGGGATTTCGTCGACAAGGAGATCCTTCCGGTCGCGACCCAGTTGGAGCACCGCGACGAGTACCCGACCGAGATCGTCGAGGGGCTCAAGGAGCTCGGCCTGTTCGGGCTGATGATTCCCGAGGAGTACGGAGGTCTGGGTGAGTCGCTTCTCACATATGCGCTCTGCGTGGAGGAAATTGCCCGCGGCTGGATGAGCGTGTCGGGAATCATCAATACGCACTTCATCGTGGCGTACATGCTCAAGCAGCACGGCACACAGGAGCAGAAGGACACATTCCTGCCGCGGATGGCGCTGGGCGAGGTCCGGGGCGCGTTCTCGATGTCCGAGCCGGCGCTGGGCTCCGATGTCGCGGCGATCACTTCCAAGGGCGTCAGGGACGGCGATGAGTACGTCCTGAACGGCCAGAAGATGTGGCTGACGAACGGTGGCACGTCCTCGCTCGTCGCCGTGCTGTGCCGGAGTGACGAAGGCCACCCCGAGGGGACCGCCCCGCACAAGTCGATGACCACGTTCCTGGTGGAGAAGGAGCCCGGTTTCGGCGAGGTCCGGCCCGGTCTCACCATTCCCGGCAAAATCGACAAAATGGGCTACAAGGGCGTCGATACGACCGAACTCATCATGGACGGGCTACGTATTCCGGCCAATCGAGTACTGGGCGGCACCACCGGCCGAGGGTTTTACCAAATGATGGACGGCGTCGAGGTCGGCCGGGTAAATGTGGCTGCGCGTGGCTGTGGTGTCGCACAGCGTGCATTCGAGCTGGGTATTTCCTACGCCCAGCAGCGTCACACCTTCGGAAAGCCGATCGCCCAGCACCAGGCGATCCAGTTCAAGCTGTCCGAAATGGCCACCAAGGTCGAGGCCGCCCATGCGATGATGGTAAATGCAGCGCGCAAAAAGGACTCCGGGGAACGAAACGACCTGGAGGCAGGGATGGCGAAGTACCTCGCCTCCGAGTACTGCAAGGAAGTCGTCGAGGACGCCTTCCGGATCCACGGCGGTTACGGCTTCTCCAAGGAGTACGAGATCGAGCGCCTCTACCGGGAGGCCCCGATGCTGTTGATCGGTGAAGGTACCGCCGAGATCCAGAAAATGATCATTGGGCGCCGACTCCTCGAGGAGTACCGGTTCCAGGGGTGATTGTCCCTTTCGAGGCGATTTCGTCGCGAAGAAGATCACACCCTGTCACCCTCAGGCGGTGCCTTCAAGCCGTCCGACTCGGCTGCTGGCTTGCCCAGTTGCGGCTCGCAACCGATAACATCGCCGGAAAAGCCGCCGTCCCCCGTTGCCAGCGCGGCATCATCCGCTACGAAGGTCATCCATGCCCGACAGCCAAACCTCTGCACCACGCGGCGGAGTCCGCCTTGCGCGCGGAGCTTCGCCGTGGCTCCTCCCGACCGTCGCCACCGCGGCACTCAGCCTCGCCCGGGCCCGCAAGTCCGGACGCTGGGCCGCGGTGGCCGTGCCCACCACTGCGCTCGCGGCGGGCATGCTGTGGTTCTTCCGCGACCCCGAGCGTGAGATCACCCGGGGCCGGGTCATTTCGCCGGCCGACGGCGTGGTGCAGAGCATCATGCCGTGGAAGGACGGGCGCACCCGCGTCGCGATCTTCATGAGCCCACTGAATGTCCATGTCAACCGTGCGCCCCTGGCCGGCACGGTGACATCGGTCGAGCACATCCCCGGTGGGTTCGTTCCGGCGTTCAACAAGGAGAGCGAGAACAACGAGCGCGTTGTCTGGCACTTCGACACCGAGCTCGGTGACATCGAGATGGTCCAGATCGCGGGTGCGGTCGCCCGCCGCATCGTCCCCTATATCCCGCAGGGCACGAAGGTGGAGCAGGGCGAGCGCATCGGTCTGATCCGTTTCGGCTCCCGGGTCGACATCTACCTTCCGGAAGGTATCGATGTCGCGGTCGAGGTCGGCCAGGCCACCACCGCGGGGGTGACTCGAATTGACCGTGATTGATCCTGACACGCAGGCCGGCTGGGTGCCGGAGGCGGAGTCCGAGGAGGATGCCGGCGAGGACATGCCGCTCTCTCTGCGGCTGTCGATAGCGGACACCCTCACTCTCGGCAACGCGACATGCGGTTTCATGGCGGTGTACTTCACCACCACCGGAATCCTCATCCCGCACCTCACGGGCAGCGACGAGAGCGGTATGGCCCGGCACTCCGCGGCCACCGCCGTGATCCTCATGCTCATGGCCGCGGTGTTCGACCTCTTCGACGGGCTCGTGGCACGCAAGCTGCGCTCCTCGCCGATGGGTGCCGAGCTGGACAATCTCTCGGACCTGATCAGCTTCGGGCTCGCCCCGGCGTACTTCGTCCTCGTGTACGGCATGGTCGCGGACGACGCACACCAGCGGGTTTCGGCGCTGGCGGCGATCGTGGTGCTGCTGGCTGTGGTGCTCAGACTTGCCAGGTTCTCCTGCGTGACCATGAAGGACGGCATGTTCCAGGGCATGCCGAGCCCCTTCGGAGCGCTCACGGTCGTCTCGATCGTCCTCCTGGAGCTGCCCTTCGTACCGACGCTGCTCGCGATCGTCGGAGTGGCGTGGCTGATGGTCAGCCGGGTCGAGTACCCGAAACCCCGGGGCGTCCTCGCGGTGGCGATGCTCAGCTGGATCGTGGCCGCGATGGGTCTCCTTGCCGCTTGGGCGTTCGACGCCCCGGGCGGTCAGCTGCTTCTCCAGACCGGCTGTGCGCTGCAGGTGGTCCTGGGAGCGGTCATCCCGCTCTTCGCGACGGCACGGCGGGTGAACACCTTCCGCGGCAACCGGCGTGAGGCACGGGCGGCGCAGCTGCCGTAGCGGTACAGCAGATACGCAAGAGGGCCCCGGGTGCTCCCCAGCACCCGGGGCCCTCTTGCGTGTGCCGGTGATCCGACGACCGGCTGACGCACGTGTCCCGGTGCTCCCGCCCGCTGCACACCGCCCGGCCCTCAGCCGGGAACGAGCACGGCGGCCCCGTTCACCCTGTCGGCCGCCAGATCGGCCAGTGCCTGGTCGGCCCCGCTCAGCGGGTAGGTGCTCACCGTGACCCGGATGCCCACGCGCCCGGCCAGAGCGAGGAATTCGCGGCCGTCCTCGCGGGTGTTGGAGGTGACGCTGCGCAGATTGCGCTCCTGGAACAGGTGGCGCTGGTAGTTCAGCACGGGAATGTCCGACAGATGGATTCCGGCGATGGCGAGCGTGCCGGACCTGTCCAGTGCCTCCATCGCCACCGGCACCAGGTCGCCGACGGGCGCGAACAGGATCGCCGAGTCCAGGGGCTCCGGCGGACGGTCGTAGGCACCGCCAGCCGACGCGGCGCCGAGGTCGAGAGCGAGCGCGCGTGCCTGTGCCGAGCGGGTCAGCACATGAACGGTGGCGCCCTCGGCTACGGCCACCTGGGCAGCCAGATGGGCCGACGCGCCGAAGCCGTAGATTCCCAGCCGCCCGCCCTCCGGCAGCGCACTGCGCCTCAGCGACCGGTATCCGATGATTCCCGCGCAGAGGAGTGGTGCGAGCCGGACGGCGTCCTGGTCTTCCGGGAGCCGGTAGGCGAACGCCTCCGGAACCAGCGCCGTGTCGGCGAAGCCGCCGTCCGCGTCCCACCCCGTATAGGTGGACCGCGGGCAGAGGTTCTCCCGGCCGCCCAGGCAGTACCGGCAGCGCCCGCATGTTCCGCGCAGCCACGCTCCACCCGCCCGGTCGCCGACACGGAAGAGGCCGGCGCCGGCGCCGACGGCCGCCACCCGGCCGACGATCTCATGACCGGGGACCGTGGAGGGACGGCGCGGCAGGAGATCGCCCTCCGCTAGGTGAAGATCCGTGCGGCAGACACCGCACGCTTCCACGTTCAGCAGCAGCTCCCCGGGACCGGGGGCAGGCACCGTGCGGTGCACGCGTGCCAAGGGCCCGGTGCCGATCGGACCGGGTGTCCGGACGGCCCAGCCGCTCTGCTCAGCCGGGACGGACGCGGAGACATCCACACATCCAGCGTGCGGCGGCGGAGTCGGCGGGGCAACCGGCCCGTTGTCCGTAGGCGCATGAATGGGCCGACCGCAGTCGGTACACGGTTCGACAGCCGGGTCGACTCCCCTACTCTGCGGGACCACTACATCCTGGTGGTGGGCTGCGGCATACGCTCGGCGGCATGAGTCCCGTATCCCCCGGAACGCAGGTGAATCCCCGTCACAGCGGGTACGCGCAGCTGGTCGTCGTCCATCCCCCCTTCGCAGCCCCGCTCCGGCCCGACGAGCGGCCGTCCGCCACTGCCCACGACCCGGGGGCGGCCAGGGCTGCGGTGCTGTCCCTGTCAACCGTCTCGGTGATCCGCCATGAGCACGCTCCGTCCCGGCTGGAGCATCCGGGAAGCCCGGCCGGCCGGGAAGAGCTGGACGGCGTACGCGCGGCCGTATGGGGCTCCACGGTGAAGATCGGCGACCCGGCGCTTGTCGAGGACGGGGTACTGGCCAGTGCTTTGGAGGACGAGTTCCAGGCGCAGAAGAAGAAGCATCCGGATGCCCGGATCGTCGCTGTCTGCGAACGCGACTTCGGCGCCTCCTGCACGAAGATCCTTGTCGCTGTGCCCGGCACCCCGGATCTGATGGTCGAGGGCTTCGACGAGCTGGAGATCACCGGCGACCGGCGTGCGACTCTGGCCGCTGTGGGGATCGACCCCGACCGGCTGGGCAAGGGATACGACGTCAGTGGTGAAGGGTTCTTCGACTACGACGGCTTCCTCCACATGCTCACCGGCGGCGCCCTGTCCGTCTACGCGGATGAAGAGCGCTTCGAGTCGGCGTTCGTTGTCGATCGGAGCCAGGAGGGCGAGGACAGCATCTGCGAGGTCTGGTTTCCATAGCTGACGCCCTGGTGCCACAGCCGGAGATCTTGTGGCTGAGGCGGTGTCGCACGAAGCGGGCGGGAAGCGCGGTGAGGGCAGGAGCGCGGCCATGGCGCGGGCCGTCTCGGTGAGCAGGAGCGGGGCGGCGGCCAGGAACCGGAAGATCGTTGACAGCCGACAACTGACAGCTGCTGAACGTTACCGATGCTCATGACCACGCGGAATTGCTCACGAAACCGCGGAACCCGGAGTTCACCCGCGCTCCTGCAAGTGGCGGCAGGAGGGCTAAGGTTTCAACAGGGGCGCACCAAGAACGCCCAGGGACGTCATGCACCGACACCGCAGCGCACCGGACAGCACCCAGGAGCTCCTGGTCACCCTTGGACGTCTGGTCGATCAGGCGTTGGAGAACATCAGGCTGCAGCGAGCCCGGGCCGAGCTGGGTATTGCGCTGCAGCGGCACATGCTCCCGGCCGAACTGCCGGACTTTCCGGGAATCCGGATCGCGGCCCGGTACTCGCCCTCGCAGAACGGTCTGGCTGTCGGCGGTGACTTCTACGACGCGTTCTCGATGAGGGACGGAGTGGCGGGGATCGCCATCGGTGATGTGCAGGGTCACGGGGTGGAGGCCGCCGCCTTCATGGGTGAGGCCCGCGCCAGTCTCAGGGCCCTCGCCAGCGTCACGGACGACCCGGGGAAGGTGCTGGCCTGCGCCAACGATCTGCTGATCTCACTGGGCGGTGACCTGTTCACGACCTGTTCTCTGCTGAGCATCGACCCGAAGAGCGGTGAATTGTGCGTCGCCCGGGCCGGGCATGTCCCGGTCGTCTGGGGCAGCGACGGCGGCGCCTCGGGCATCTCCCTGGACACCGGCGGGGTGCCCCTGGGGATACTCCCCGGCCAGCGGTACCCCGTGACCCGCCGACGGCTGAAGCAGCCCGGGTATCTGGTCATGGTGACCGACGGGGTCGTGGAAGGACCGGCCTACCCGATGGACGAGGGACTGGCTGCGGTGTCCGCACTGGTCGGTACGGCGGACGGGGCCGATCCCGGCGAGCTGGCCTCGCGAGTGATCAAGGTGGCGGACCTGACCGGTCATGAGGACGACGCCGCTGTCCTCGTCGTCCGCTACGACGGTGTGCCGGGCGGCGGCTAGCGGGACGTCCCCGTTCGTCGGCCACGGCGGCCACGGCGGCCACCCGGGCTCCGGCCCGGCAGGGACGTACCTCGTTCGTCCGCTTCGTCGGCGTGGCGTCGGCGTGCCTGACCGGCCGGTCCGCCTCGACGTGGTGTCTGATGCTGTGGTGGTGGACAGCGCACAGCTCCGGCAGCACACGGCCACGGTCCTGACGTTCCTGGCGGTGGCCGTCTGCTACTTCGCGACGGCCCGTCTGGGGCTGCTCCAGCAGCTGGTGCGCGGCCAGGTCACGCCGCTGTGGCCGCCGACCGGGATCGCGGTCGCGGCGCTGCTCGTGTTCGGCATGCGGATCTGGCCGGGAATCGCGCTCGGCGCCCTCGTCGTCAACATTTTCATCGGGCCTTCCGTTGTACCCGTCCTGGTCATCGCGGCCGGAAACACCCTCGCTCCGATCTGCTCCTACCTGATGCTGCGCCGTGCCGGCTTCCACAACGACCTCGACCGCCTGCGGGACGCGCTGGCGCTGGTCTTCCTCGGCGCACTGGGCGGCATGCTGATCAGCGCGACCGTGGGCACCGGCATCCTGGTCCTGTCGGGGGCACTCCCGGCCGGTGACTTCCGGCCGACCTGGTCGGTCTGGTGGACGGGCGACGCCATGGGCGTCATGGTCGTCACGCCGTTCCTGCTCGTCGTCCGAAGGGCCCGATGGCCGCACGGCGTCGCCCTGCTCAGGTGGGCCGAGGCCGCCGCGCTGGTGGCGTGCACGGTGACCGTCACCCTCCTGGCGACCGACACCTCCAACGCTTCCCTGCTCTTCCTCGTTTTCCCGTGCCTGATCTGGGCCGCCTTCCGCTTCGAGCGGGCCGGCGCCGCGTGCTGCGCACTGGGCGTGTCCATCTTCGCGATCCTCGCCGCCGGCCGGATGACAGGTCCCTTCGCCCTCCACGGACTCCTCACCAACATGATCACGCTCCAGGCATTCAACGGAGCCACCTCACTCACGGCTCTGCTCCTCGCGGCGGTCGTCACCGAACGGAACCGCACATACCAGGAGATCAAGCGACTCTGTGCGCAACTCTCCGAGAAGGTGTCGCAGCAGGACACCTGAATCACTCCATCGGCCGTGCGGAGAGTGCGCGGAACCGTGATCCGAAGCAAGCTGATGGGCGAACGGCACCGCAACGAGGGCAACCGGACGCCGAGACTCGGCGGACGGGCGCCATAAGAGGTGGAGCCATGCCCCATGTGTCTGCGAGCGTCCATGTGTCCCGCCCCGCCGACGAGATCTTCTCGTTCCTCCGGGATCCGCGGAATCTGGCCGTGTGGTCATCGAGCATAGATCAGGTGATCGAGGGCCCGATCAGCACGGAACTCGGCGACGAGTACACCTGCAAGTTCCCGGGCAGGCGGCGGATGCATCGCCTCACGTGCACCGCGAGTACACCGGTCGAGTACCTGGCCTTCCGCGGTGCGCGCATGTGGACCCCGCTGGGCCGCCACTCCCCGGAACTCGAGTTCCGGCTGAGTCCGAGCCGGCAGGGAACGATGGTCAACGTTTCGGTCAAGCCCCATCTGGACGGCGGCATGATCATCCTTGCCCCGTTCGTGACGATGGCGTGGCGTCGTGATCTGCCGGCGGAGCTGCGGTGTCTGGCTGAGCTGCTCGCCGACGGGGACCGTCCCGATGCGGACACTACTGACGGTCAGGGGGCGGCACCCTCTGTGGGGTGACGCGGAGGGTGAGGCGGGGGTGCGGTTCCGGGAAGGGGCTGCTCCTGCCCGCCCTTCCCGGAACCGGGGCGGACTACAGCAGGAAGTCGCGCGCGATCGCCTCGGACGCCCGTTCCAGTAGTGGTCCCGCCTGGGCCATGGAGACCGCGGGGTCCGGTTCCAGGTCCGCGAGGGCGTACGCGCGGCTGATGCCCGCGCCGGCCAGGGCTTCCGGCTGCAGGGCGAGGCGGCCGCAGACCGCCACGACCTCGACGCCCGCGGCACGGGCTGCCGCGGCCACGCCTGCCGGGGCCTTGCCATGGAGGGTCTGCTCGTCGAGCGAACCCTCCCCGGTGATCACCAGCGTGGCGCGTGCCAGCGCGGGGGCGAAGCCGAGGACGTCGAGCATGACCTCGATGCCGGGGCGGAACCGGGCGCCGAGAGCGACCAGCGCCCCGTAGCCGATGCCGCCCGCGGCGCCTGCTCCGGGCAGCCGGGCGTGGTCCGGGCCCAGGACCGACGCGTAGTGGGTGAGCGCGGCATCGAGCGTCGCGATGTCGTCGTCGGTCGCGCCCTTCTGCCGGCCGTAGATCTCCGGTGCACCCTTCGGGCCTGTCAGTGGGTTGTCCACGTCGCTGGCGAGGACCAGGTCCACATCGGCCATTCGCGGGTCGAGGCCGGACAGGTCCGCCTCGGCCAGGTCTGCGAGGCCGCCGCCACCGGGGCCGACGGGCTTGCCGTCCGTGTCCAGGAAGCGGGCTCCGAGGGCGGCCAGCATGCCCGCGCCACCGTCCGTGGTCGCGCTGCCGCCGACGCCGAACACGATCGTCCGGGCACCCGCGTCGAGCGCCGCGGCCAGCAGCTCGCCGGAGCCGTACGTCGTAGCCGTGAGCGGGGCGAACACCCCTGCGGGAAGGTGCTGGAGGCCCGAGGCCTCGGCCATCTCCACCACCGCCGTGGTGTCGCGCAGCGCGTACGCCGCGGTCACCGGATCCCCGAGCGGCCCCGTCACCCGCACCTCGCGGCGCTCGAACCCGGCGGCCACCGCCGCCGCCACCGTGCCGTCGCCGCCGTCCGCCACAGGCAGGGTCTCGACCTGCACCCCGGGGACGACGCGCCGCAGCCCGGCCGTCACCCGCTCAGCGACCTGTACGGCCGTGAGCGAGCCCTTGAACTTGTCCGCCGCCACGAGCACGCGTGCGGTCTCCATCACTGCTCCGTCCGCCACCTTGAATCCCTTGCTTTCGAACAGGCAGTCGCGCCGTCCCGACCCTATCCGCAGCGGATACCCGCTGCCCAGAGCCGTCGTCGCACCGGCTCCGCTCCTACTACGCTGCCCGCGTGACCACCACTGATTACGCCACTTACATCGCGGGACTCCCCAAGGTTCTCGCTGCCGCGGCCACCGTGTTCCGGGACGTCCACGGGCGGGTGCTGCTCGTCGAGCCGAACTACCGGGACGGCTGGGCGCTGCCCGGCGGAACGGTCGAGTCGGACGAGGGCGAGAGCCCTCGGCAGGCCGCGCGACGCGAGACGGCCGAGGAGATCGGTCTCGATCTGGAGCCGGGACGGCTGCTCGCGATCGACTGGGCACGCGGCCCGAAGCGGCCACCGATCGCCGCGTATCTGTATGACGGCGGAGTGCTGGACGAGGCGGAGTTGAAGGCGATCCGGCTGCAGGAGGAGGAACTCCTGTCCTGGGAACTGGTCGAGCGCGACGACCTCGACCGCTATCTGCGCGGCGGTCTCGCGCTGCGTCTGAGGGCGGCACTGGATGTGCTCGATTCCAGCAGCGGTGCAGTGGAGCTGGAGGACGGCCGCCCGGTGGCCGGCTGACGTGCGCGCCCGCTCGCGCCCCGCACCCACCACCCGTCACGTATAGCCCGTATTCCCTTTGTGTCCCGTTGCCTTGACAGGGCGTCAGCTGATAGTCCGGTCGACAGCTGCCGGACACCCGAGTTCATGTGTCATTTGTCCGCAGTGCACGCTCGACCGGCATCATCCGAACTCCACGACAGCGGAGGGATCATGCGTACGCACACGGGACACCTCGGCGGGCTGCTGGCCACGATCGTCGCAGCGTTCGCCTGTACGGCAGTTGTCGCCACGGCGTCGACCGCGACCGCGGAGCCTGCGTCGGCCCCGGCCGCACACCGCAAGGTGCCGCTGTCGGTCGACGGCGGCGCGTGGCAGTCGGGTCATGTCCAGGGCATGGCCATCGACCGCCGCAAGGGCTTCATGTACTTCTCGATGACCAACCTGCTGGTCAAGACCGATCTCAAGGGCAACCCGGTCGGCTCGGTCACCGGATTCACCGGTCATCTCGGCGATCTGGACTTCAACGAGAAGGACGGCAGGGTCTACGGCTCGCTGGAGTACAAGGAGGCGAAGTCCTTCTACATCGCGATCCTCGACGTCGACCGCATCACCCGGATGGACATGGACGCCCAGTCCACTGGTGTCGTGTCGACCGTCTATCTGAGGGAGGTGGTGAAGGACTTCACCGCCGATATGAACGGCGATGGCGTCTTCGACGGCGACACGGCCGATACGCCCGATCACCGCTACGGCTGCAGCGGCATCGACGGCGTCGCGTTCGGCCCGGCGTTCGGCGACCGGCGCGGCAACCGCGGTGAGCGGAAGCTGACGGTCGCGTACGGCGTCTACGCCAACACGGGCCGCACGGACAACGACCACCAGGTGCTGCTCCAGTACGACGTCACACGGTGGAAGAAGTACGAGCGCCCGCTGACCGAGTCCGCCCCGCACACCAGCGGCCCCGCACGCGTCGACGGAAAGTTCTTCGCGTACACCGGAAACACCACGTACGGCGTGCAGAACTTGGAGTACGACGGCCACAGCGGCAACTGGCTGATGGCCGTCTACAAGGGCACCAAGCCGGGCTTCCCCAACTACTCGGTCTTCGCGCTGGACGGTGCGAGGAAGCCGGAACGCGGCCCCGTCCTCGGTCAGCAGAGGCCGGAGCGCGGTCTGCTGCTCCCCCTGCTGCGCGACGGGGCGCACGATGCGGCGACCGGCACGTACGGGTGGCCGGTGCCGGGGCAGTACGGGCAGTACGGGCTGGTCTCGCTCGACGACGGGCGGTTCTATGTCGCTCGGAGCGGCACGGTCCAGGACGGCGGCGTCACCAAGCAGACAGCCCGCGCCGTGCTGAACACCTGGACGGGCCGGACCCCGTCACCGTTCAGCCCTGTCGGTCCTGCGGCTTGACGTCCACCTCGCGCAGCGACTCCTCGCGCGCGGCGGTCCGCTTCGCTGCGGTGGCCGCGCGCGATGCAGTCGCGCACGACGAGTTCGAGCGTCCTGCGGGCTGCCGACGCCCGCGAGCACCATCGCTTCCACCACGGGTTCCGCATCGAGACCTGCAGTGACCACGGCCATGGGACGGGACCATGGCACCGGGTGAAATGACCTCGCGGGAGACGGCCGGCGCTGCGTACGCTCGTGCCATGACTCTCGTCGCGATCCTCAGCGGCGCCGGTATCTCCACGGACTCCGGCATCCCCGACTACCGCGGGCCCAATGGGCTTTGGCGCAAGGATCCGGAGGCCGAGAAGCTTGTCACGTACGACTTCTACATGGCCGATCCGGAGATCCGCCGCCGCTCCTGGCAGATGCGCCGCACCAGCGCGACCTGGGGCGCGGAGCCGAACGCGGCCCACCGGGCGGTGGCGGAGCTGGAGCGGTCCGGCACCGCGGTGCGGGTGATCACTCAGAACGTCGACGGTCTGCATCAGCGCGCCGGTCTGCCCGCCCGCAAGGTACTCGAACTGCACGGGAGCGCGCGCGAGACGGTCTGCACCCGCTGCCATGCCCGCTCCCCGATGGCCGAGGCGCTGGCCCGGGTGGAGGCGGGCGAGGCCGACCCGCCGTGCACCGTCTGCGGCGGCATCCTGAAATCGGCGACGATCATGTTCGGCGAGCGGCTCGATCCGGTGGTACTGGGCGAGGCGATGTCGATCGCCAAGGCCTGCGAGGTCTTCATCGCAGTCGGCACGACGCTGCAGGTGCAGCCCGCCGCCTCGCTGGCCGGGATCGCGGTGGACAACGGGGCGCGGCTTGTCGTGGTGAACGCGGAGCCCACACCGTACGACGAACTGGCCGACGAGACCATCCGCGAGCCCATCGGCACGGCGCTTCCCGCTCTGCTGAAGTCACTGGCCGCAGGCCCGGACACGGGTACGGGCTCCAGGGGCTGAGTGGTCGCCACGGCCGAGGAACGCTCAACCCTGCCGCAGTGGCGACGATCGAGCCGGGGGCGAAGGCGGGCTGTACGGTCCCCCGCAGGACCGAAGCATGGTTGCTGTGGCCCGCCGGGCACACCCTGACCTCATGTTCGACGAGGGGTCGACGACTGCCCCGGATCCGGCGGACGGCAGCCTGGCCGGTGCCCTCGCCCGGTACTCCCTCGTTCACACCCCGCCGGAGCAACTGCCGGACATTGCGCAGCGGCGCGGCCGACGGGGCGGTGGACACGGCCCGATCCGAAAGAAACGCCCTAGTGATCGAGTTCCTGCTGTATACGGCGCGAGGGGCGGAACGTGTACAGGTCGAGGATCTCGGGTGGGTCCACCAGCCCCGGGCCGCCCGCCTCGACCCAGGCGGCGATGTCCGTCACGGCGTCCGGGTCGTTGACCAGCCCGAGCCAGACCGGGCGGCCGCCCGCCCTGCGCCCCTGGGCGGAAGGCTGTACGACGATGACGTTGGCCTGCTCGCAGGCGTCCAGGCACTCGACAGCGCGGACCGTGGCGGCCTCGCCGAGTGAGCGGCGCAGCTCGGCGAGCTGACCGGCGTGGTCGACGTCCGGGATCTTCGGTGTCCCGCAGCAGCAGCCGCGGCAGACGCTGACGGTGGGGCGGGGCGTGCCCTGGGCGGGGTCGGCCTTGCGGGTACGGCGGCTCATACGGGGACGCCTCCGGTGTCGGCGCGGATGATCAACGTGGGACTCTACCGATCACTTCGCCGGATCGAACACCTGCACTCCCCCGTCGGCCGGTGAGGTAGAGTGGATGGCTGCGAAGGGGAGTAGCCCCGCAAACCGGTCGTCGACACACTGGAGCCCCCGGGTTCCCGGTGGCCGGGCCCGTAGTTCCTTACGGGCGGGCGAGACCTTCGGTCAGGTATGACGCGCCCGCGCCCCGTGGGCGCTGACGTCATGCCGGGCCGAGTGGTCCTCCGAAAAGCCCGAGTGGCGCTTCGCGAAGGCCCGGGGCCCGGCTCCTACAGAAAGCCACCCGGAATGCACCTCGACCCCCTGGCGATCCTCACCGCCTTCGGGCTGATCTTCCTCGCGGAACTCCCCGACAAGACGATGTTCGCGTCGCTTGCCATGGGCACCCGTATGCGACCGCTGTATGTCTGGTTCGGTACGTCGTCCGCCTTCATCGTGCACGTCGCCATCGCCGTCGGGGCGGGCAGCCTGATCGGGCTGCTGCCCGACTGGATCGTCAAGCTCGTCTCGGCGTCCCTCTTCGCGTTCGGGGCGTTCATGCTGCTGCGCAACGGCGGCGGCGATGACGAGGAGGAGGGCGGCACCAAGACGGTCACCGGCTTCTGGCCGGTCTACTCGACCGCATTCATGGCGGTCTTCATCAGCGAGTGGGGCGACCTCACCCAGATCACCACGGCCAATCTGGCCGCGAGCAACGGCACCTGGTCCACCGCGATCGGGTCCGCGGCCGCCCTGATGTCCGTCTCGGCGCTGGCGCTGCTCGCGGGGCGCTTCATCGCGAAGCGGGTGCCCCTCAAGACGGTTCAACGGATCGGCGGGCTCTGCATGCTGGGGCTGGCGATCTGGACCCTCGTGGAGATCTTCACCGGCTGACGCCTCCACCGCTGCGGCGCTGCTTCGGCTTTTTCGTGTGTGGCTTCCGGACGGGCTCGGACCAGGTCTTCCGAGCCCGTCCTCGCGTTTCTCGCACGGGCGGCGTCAGAAGAGTGCCGGGGTGTCGTCCTGCGTACCGTTCTCGAAGGCCAGCAGCCGCTGCTTGCGGTCGAGCCCGCCGCCGTAGCCGGTGAGGCTGCCGGAGGCGCCGATGACACGGTGGCAGGGGACGATGATGCCCACCGGATTCTTGCCGTTGGCGAGGCCCACCGCGCGTGAGGCGCCCGGTTTGCCGAGGAGCTCGGCCAATTCGCCGTACGAGCGGGTCTCGCCGTACGGAATCAGCTGGAGCTGCGCCCAGACGCTGCGCTGGAACGGGGTGCCGTCCAGATGCAGCGGCAGGTCGAACTCGCGCAGTTCACCGGCGAAGTAGGCGTCGAGCTGGCGGATCGTCTCCGCGAAGGGGCGTGGGTCGAGGTCGCCGAAGGTCTCCTCGGGCGGGCGGTGCCGCTGGTCCGTCATATAGAGGCCTGCGAGGACTCCGTCAGTGGCCACGAGAGTGAGCGGACCGTACGGGCTGTCGACGACCGTGTGCTGCCGGGTCACGTCACGCGTATGTGTCGCGGTCATGGATGAACTTCCCAACTTGCTCATGCGGGCAGGTGGTTGATGGGGTGATCGTCCACGGTCCAGAGATACTGGACCGCGTACGCCCGCCAGGGCCGCCAGGCCGCCGCGCGGGCGGTGAGCGCTGCGGGTGTCGACGGGAGGCCCAGTTGCTCGGCCGCGCGCCGGATGCCGAGGTCGGTGGGGAGGAAGGCGTCCGGGTCGCCGAGCGCCCGCATCGCGATCACTTCGACGGTCCAGGGGCCGAAGCCGGGCAGGGCGGTCAGCTCGGCCCGCGCCTTCTCCCAGTCGGTGTCGGTGCCGAGTTGCAGTGTGCCGTCGGCGAGTGCGCCGACGAGTGTGGTGAGGGTGGTGCGGCGACTGCGCGGCAGGGCGAGCTGTTCGGGGTCGAGCGCGGCAAGGGCCTCGGGGGTCGGGAAGAGATGGGTGAGGCCACCCTCCGGGTCGTCGACGGGGAGGCCGTGGGCGGTGACCAGGCGGGCCGCGTGGGTGCGGGCGGCCGCGGTCGAGACCTGCTGACCGAGCACCGCTCGTACGGCGAATTCCGCACCGTCGACGGTACGCGGCACCCGCCGGCCCGGCGCCTTGTCGACCAAGGGGCCGAGCAGTGGATCGACGCGCAGCTGGTCGTCGACGGCCACGGGGTCGGCGTCCAGGTCGAGCAGCCAGCGGCAGCGGCTGATCGCGAGAGTGAGATCGCGCGGATCGGTGAGGGAGAGCCGGCAGGCGATGTGGTCGGGGTGCGGGGTGAGGGCGACGATGCCGTGTCCGTAGCGGAGGGTGAGCGTGCGGCGGTAGGCGCCGTCGCGCCACTCCTCGACGCCGGGGACCGCGGTCGCGGCCAGGTGCCCGAAGAGGTTGGTGGGGTTGAGCGGGGCCCGGTACGGCAGTCGCAGCGCCATCACGCCCGGAGTGGGCGACGGTGTCGCGGACCGGGCGGCGCGGCTGCGCAGCTCGCCCGGGGCCAGTGCGAAGACCTCGCGGACGGTGTCGTTGAAGGTACGGATCGAGGAGAACCCGGCGGCGAACGCGACCTCGGCCATGGGGAGCCCGGTCGTCTCGATGAGCAGACGCGCGGTCTGGGCGCGCTGCGCACGCGCCAGGGCCAGCGGGCCGGCGCCCAGCTCGGCGAGCAGCTGGCGCTCGATCTGCCGGGCGGAGTAGCCCAGCCGGGCCGCAAGACCGGGGACGCCTTCGCGGTCGACGACGCCGTCCCGGATGAGTCGCATCGCACGGGCGACGGAGTCGGCACGGGCGTTCCACTCCGGGGAGCCGGGGCTGGTGTCGGGGCGGCACCGCTTGCAGGCCCGGAATCCGGCCTGCTGGCAGGCGGCGGCGCTGGGGTAGAAGGTCATGTTCTCGACCTTGGGCGGCACGACGGGGCAGCTGGGGCGGCAGTAGATCCGGGTGGTCAGGACCGCCGTGAAGAACCAGCCGTCGAAACGGGCGTCCTTGGACCGGACGGCCCGCACGCAGCGCTCGGTGTCGGTGTGCATGGTTCAAGGATCGGTCACCGGGCTCCTGCGGGCTGGCGAAAATCCGACATCAACCTTGCGCTGCCAGGACCTCTTCGAATTCATCATCTCGCGAACAAAACAGACGGGATCGTGATCGACCTTGAGCAGAATGACCCAAAGGGCGATCAACGAGCATGGACAGCACCCTGCTGGTCCTCTCCGGACACCCGGCCCTGGAGTTCCGGTCGCCGGCGCAGGACAGACAGCCGGGTGCGGAGTGTTCGGAGGAACCGGTCCGGTTCGTCCTCAGCAAACAGGGCCGGCCGGTGGTCTCGGGGCAGGAGATCTTCCTGCCGCCGCGACCCGGCCGGACGCGCAATGGTCACCGGCGCCGAGGACGACGGCCGAAGCGCGGCCCCCTCCGGGCCGGGTGGCCGGCCGGCCGCACCCCTCCCGCCGGGGATCACGACCGACCGCCACCCGTCACGAACGACCGGGTCACCAGGAGGACTTGGTGACTCCGGGGAGGAATCCGGCATGGGCCTGCTCGCGCATACGGACGCGAGAAAGCCCGAACTTCCGCAGATACCCCCGCGGCCGCCCGTCCACGCCGTCCCGGTTTCGCACCCGGGTCGCGCCGGCGTCGCGCGGCTGGCGCCGGAGCTCGTCCATGGCGGCGCGGCGTTCGGCATCCGTCGAGGACGGCCGACGGATGACCTCCTTCAACTCGGCGCGGCGGGCGGCATATCGCTCGACGATCTCCTTGCGCTTCTCGTTCTGCGCGATCTTGCTCTTCCTGGCCATCAGACCTTCACTCCCCTGGCACGGATACGGGCGACGGCCGCCTCGATCCCGATGTTGTCGATGGCCTTGATCGCCTTGGCGCCGAGCGTCAGCCGGACGCTCCGGCCTTCGCTCGGCAGCCAGTACCTCTTGCGCTGAATGTTGGGGTCGAAGCGGCGCGAGGTGCGCCGGTGCGAGTGGGAGATGTTGTTGCCGAAGCCCGGCCGGGCGCCGGTCAGTTGGCAGTGGGCGGACATGGCGCTACCTGCTTCCCACGGCGGACCGCTTGTTGGAAATGGAAATCATTGCCATATAGTAGCGCCCATGGCTCGCAACGAACTACGCCCGGTCATCAGGCTCCGCTCCACCGCAGGCACCGGCTACACGTACGTCACCCGTAAGAACCGCCGGAACGACCCGGAGCGCACGGTTCTGCGCAAGTACGACCCGGTCGCCCGCAAGCACGTCGACTTCCGCGAACAGCGCTGACCGCCCCACCCCACCCAGAAGGACACCGTCATGAAGCCCGGAATCCACCCCGCCTACGGTCCCGTCGTCTTCCGCGACAAGGCCGCCGGCTCCGCCTTCCTCACCCGTTCCACCGCGACCGGCGACAAGACGGTCGAGTGGGAGGACGGCAACACCTACCCCGTCGTCGATGTCGAGATCTCCTCCGCGAGCCATCCCTTCTACACGGGCGCTGCCCGCGTTCTGGACACCGCCGGACGCGTCGAGCGGTTCGAGCGCCGCTACGGCCGACGGGGGGCGAAGTGATGCGGGACCAGGCCCGGTTGCCCGTCGTGATCGTCGGCGGCCTGCACTCCGACGCCCGCAAGGAGGTCGTGGACCGACTGCTGCGCATCGTCCCCGGCAGCGTCGCACTCCACCACGATCTGTCCGCCGCCACCAAGGGCACCGTGCGGCGCCTCGTACGGGACGCATCGGGTGAGCTGTCCCACGGCGACGCCCCGCTCGTCGACGACTGCGCCTGCTGCGCGCTGCGCGAGGATCTGGTCCCCGAGCTGGAACGGCTGGCCGGCAGCGGTCCGACCCGGCTGGCGATCGTCGAGCTGTGGGACTCCGTCGAGCCCCGGGCGATGGCCGAGGCCGTCGTCGCGCACGGCGGTCACGTACTCGAACTCACCAATGTGATGACCGCCGTCGACCCCGCGCTCGTGCTGCCGTACCTCGGCAACGGCGACGACCTGGCCGAGGCGGGTCTCGCGGCGGCCACCACCGACCGGCGAACCGTGGGAGACACCTGGGCGCGACAGCTGGAGTACGCGCCCGTGCTCGCCCTCGTCGACAACGAAACGGCCGACGACGAGGACCGCGCGCTGCTCACCCAGCTCCACCCGACCGCACGTCAGGTGCCCGCCGGCTCGGGCGAACTCGGCCGGCTGGCCTTCGCGGGCTTCGACGTGGAGACGGCGGCTGCGGCCCAGCACCCCGCCTGCGCCCTGCTGCCGCAGGAGGCGGACGAGGCCGGGGTCGCCACGCTCGTCTGGCACCGCCGCCGCCCCTTCCATCCCGAGCGGCTCTACGAGGCGCTGGAAGACCTGTGCTGCGCTGCCGCGCGCAGCCGGGGCCGGTTCTGGCTCGCCGACCGCCCCGACACCCTTCTGGCCTGGGACGCCGCCGGTGGTGCGCTCTGTGTGGAGAGCGCAGGGCCGTGGCTGGCGTCCCTGCCGGACGCGGCCTGGGACATGGTGCCTCCCATGCGCAGGGTGGCGGCCTCGCTCGACTGGCACCCCGAGCACGGCGACTGCTGCCAGCACCTCGTCTTCACCTCCCCCGGCCTCGACCGCGACGGGCTGGCCGGACTCCTCGAATCCTGTCTGCTCACCGACACCGAATACGCCGCAGGACCCGAGGCGTGGAAACAGCTCTCGGCCCCCTTCGACTCGCTCCTCGACCCGGTTTCCTGACCCCGCACCGAACGCGGCGGCGCAGCCCTCATCTCCAAGGAATGTCACATGGCACGACGCAACGATCCCCACAAGCCGCTGAAGTCCCGCCCCAATCCGCTGGACACGGCCGAGATCACCTACATCGACTACAAGGACACCGATCTGCTGCGGAAGTTCATCTCCGACCGCGGCAAGATCCGCAGCCGTCGCGTGACCCGGGTCACCGCACAGCAGCAGCGGCAGCTCGCCCGGGCGATCAGAAATGCCCGCGAGATGGCCCTGCTGCCCTACGCGCACAGGTGACAGCGCATGGGTGCGTGCGTTCGCCGGACCCGCCCCGGCCCGTCGGACGCACGCAGCCTCCTCGCGTCAGTGCCCCGCGTACGCGGCGCGCCCATCAGCCCTGTGCGGCGAGGACCTCTTCGAACTCCGCATACGCATGCGCGTCGAACAGCACGAACCGCACCTCCTCGACGGGCAGGGCGGCCTCCTCCAGAACTGTACGGACGGCGATACGCGCCCCGTCGTCCATGGGCCAGCCGTAGATCCGGTCGAGATGGCGGGGAAGGCGACGGTGCGTGCCCCCAGCTCCGCAGCCACACGAAGCGATTCGCGGTAGCAGGAGGCGAGGAGCGCGGACCGGTCCTCGGCGCCGCTCCAGACCGGCCCCACGGTCTCAAGCGTTGACCCACAGTTCACGCAGCCAGTGCTACTGCCCGAGTCCCCGTGTCGAGAGGGAACGTGGCGACCTCCCCTGCGTAAGTCTTCAACTCCGCCGTACGACCATCCGAGGCGATGACAACCGAGACGGTGTCGGGCGCGGGCCGGCCGTGGGATCCGTCGAAGCGAAGCTCGGTCATTTGCACAGGCGCCGGGAAGACATCGCCGTACTCGAATCTCACGCCGCTCACGCCGACATAGACCTTGGCCCCCCAACTGATCAGCTTCTCGCGCCGCTCAACTGGCTCCGCAGCGTCCCACCAGGCGGCGTACGTCAGCGCCGGACATTGGCAGCCCATCCCTGGACAGCCGCTGAGGTGGGCCTGCACATCCACCCAGCGCTTCACGGGCTTGGTGTCCGGCGCCGTGGTCAGGGCCTCACGTTCCGTCGCTACCTCGCCAAGGTGGGCGGCGTACTTCACGGCCGACAGGCGACCTGCCTTGAACTCGGACTCAAGCTGCGTCATGCGACCGTCGAGGATCGCGACCCGTATCGCCTTCGAATCGTCCGCAACCGTCTTCTGTTCTTGAACGGGGAGATGGCCGACCTGGAACTTGAACGCCGCTTCAATCAGCGCATACAGCTCCTCCGCTGGCCAAGTATGGCCTTCACATCGACCCAACCCTTTGGACGGCCGTCCGTTGCATCTGATGCGGGTCATCTTGCTTCGCGAACGAGCAGTGCCATCGCCTCCCTTCATCCAGTACAAGGCTGGCCACTGCGCTGCACCGGGACCATCGCAGAATACGAAGCCACGAATCGGAGACGGATTCCTTGGTCCCTGCGTCTTCCTCACCAGGGCGATGACCTGCTGCAGCTGCAGCCACTCGACCTCCGTGAGGACGGGCTCCCCTAGCATGATGGGAAAACCGTCGGGATGCCGCACCACCGTTCCGTCAGCCCGTACATATTCGCCAAGCAACGAGCGCGATGACAGCACACGCATCACAGCCGTCGCTCCCCATCGAGCCCCCCGGGGCTTGGCTTTGTCGCCTTCCAGACGAGTCCGGTTCCCTCCGTCGGCGGTTCCCGCTCGAATCCGGGCGATGTCGTTACTCGTCGGAATTTTCCCAGCGTTCAGCCAGTCGGCCAGGGCTCCGTCGTTCTCGCGATCGGTCGGGAATGATCACGTGAGTCCGAGGGTCGCCAGTGGCCGGGTCATGTCCCGCGCGTGATGGCGCAGGCCCTCGGCGATGTTGTCCCGTCCGGCCAGTCGGAGCGCGCCGATGGCGAGGTTGCGCAGGGAGGCCATCGCCCGTGGTGCATTGCCGGTCCGGACCCGTGAGGCGTCCTCGCCGAACGTCACGTCCCTGACATGGTGCTCACGGTTCTCGATCGCCCAGTGCCCGCGAACGCGTTCTGCCAGGTCGGCTGGTGCCGCCTGGTGGGCCGTCAGGCTGGTGATCGCGTAGACGCGTTCGAGTGTGACCTTGCCGGTGCGCACGGTGCCCCGCCTGCGGACGATCTGCAGGGCCTGGTCGGCGTGCGGGAACGGCAGCCCGGGCACGGTGACGGCCTTCAGTCGGCGGATCTCGTCACGGCCGTGAGCCGCGGTGCGGGTGCGGTCCATCAGCGGCACCTCCTTCCACGGCAGGTTCTTCACCAGCACGTGGAGAGTCGGGTGGTTGCCCTTGAGCACGGCGATGTAGTGCGCGCCCTTCTCCTCGACGAGGAACCTCGCATGGTCGGTCTGGGTCAGCAGCGCGTCGAAAGTGACCACCGCGCCGGTCAGGTCCAGCGGGTCCAGCAGCGGCCGGAACGCGGTGATCTCGTTGCTCTTGGCGTCGACCTCGCGCTGAGCGAGCACGACGCCGTCGCCACGCAGCGCGGACAGCAGGTGGACACGGCGGCCGTCGGCGCGGACAGCGCCGCGCACGGACTTGCCGTCCACCGCCGACCGCCGCCCGCACCGGGCGGGACGGCGAGTGTTCGTCCTGGCCGGCGGCGCGGGAGTCGTCCGCACGGGCGGTGAGCCGGCTGCCGATGGCCTCGTCGAGCGCGTCGCCGTCGATACGCTGCAGCACACGGCGCACGGTCGCCTCGCTGGGCGCCCGGTAGGGCCGTTCCGGATCGCGCAGCATGGCCCCGCAGTGGAGAAGCAGCCGGTCAGGGGCGTCGGCGGCCCACTCGGCGATCGCGGTCAGGGACTTCGCTCCGGCCAGGACCGAGCAGGCGGCCAGGGCCAGAACGTACGCCGGCGGGTGGCGCTGGCCACGGCAGCAGCGCGGGTCGGGCAGACAGCGCAACCAATCCAGCAGGCCGGGCAGTTCACCCCGACGGACCGGAGGAGAACCGGCGAGTTGACCCAGCCCGGCAGGTACAGGAGATGATGACGCGGCAGGCACGGTCTTCCGTTGTGGTGATCAGGGAACTCGACACTCCATGATCACTGGGAGTCGTGCCTGCACGTGCACCTACCGAACCGCCACATTACGGCCGAGTCGGGGTATCAGACCCAGACCGACTACATCGGGCCAACCGCGAGAACGACGGAGCCCTGGGGGGCATCCGACAGCGCGACCGCGGACTACTTGCACGACATCTTCGAACCCACGGCCCGCGCAATTGACGGCCTGGAAAAGGCCCTCAAAGCCGTCGGTCTACTCGATGAGGCCCTCGCACTCGATCTCCGCCGGCCACAGGAGTACTTCGGCCGTGTCTGGGCCACCGCCTTCCGCGCTCAGGAACTAGCCCAACACGAGACGGACGGGACCGCAGCATGAGGCCCACCGTGCCCGAGGCTGCCATCGCCGCTCGCAAGCGCCAGAGCGAGGAGAAGCTCGCCTGGGTCGAAACTGCGATCCGCCATCTACGCCGCGAGCGCGGGCGTCTCACTGTCAAGGCGATCGCTCAGCGCGCGGGCGTCTCCGCCACGTTCCTCTACGAGAACGCCGGCGCCCGCGCCCTCGTGAAGAACGCTGTCGCCGACAGCCGCAGCCGCCATGACCTGAAGAACCAGCACGAACACGATCGCGTTGAGGCCACCTGGCGCGAGCGCGCACTCAACGCCGAGGCGGAGCTGGCCCGAGCCCAGAAGGAGGTACGCACTCAGCGGCAGCGCATCGGTGAACTCATGGGTGAACTACGCGACTTCGACCAGATGGTCCCCGGCGAGTCGGTGCAGGCTCTCACCACCGAGAACACCACCCTCAAACACCGGGTCAACCAGCTCACACTGGAGCACCGCAGGCTCCAAGAACGACTCGAAGGTGCCCGCTCCAACCTCCGCTTCGCCGACAAGCGCATCGCGGACCTCGAGGTTCAACTCCTGGAACAGGACCCCTCATGCACCCCGCCCCCGATTCCGCCGCAGTCGCTCTCGACCGCCAGACGATCCACGCCCTCGCGTCGGTCATGAGGCAACTGGAAGCGTTCCTCGACGAGTGCGACGGGGTCGTTTCTCATGGGCCACCGAGGACGAACGCGGCACCAAGAACGCCCGGTGAGTTTGTCCACGAACGTCCGGGCCGGTCAGTTCAGCAGGGCAGCCGTGAACGTCTTGCGGTGGTCCACCAGCCAGGTCTGCATGCGGTCCCAGCGTTCCCATCCACCACGCTCGGCCAACGCCTCGAGATAGGCAGGGTCTCCGCCGGCCACGCGGCGGGCGACGAAGGCCCGGCAGACCTCCGTGGCCTGCTCGATGACGCAGGGCAACTTGGCGCGGTCCCCCTCCGAGAGGCCGTAGCTGTCGGCAAGAATCCGCAGCCGTGCGGCCGCATCCAGCCCGGGGGGATAGAAAGCGGCCGCAGACCCGGGATCGAGCATGGGCACCCAATAGCGGGCAGTCATGGCGATGTCCCAGAGGGCACGGCCCGGGGCCGCCAAGTCGAAATCGATCACGGCCGCGGCACGACCGTCGCGGAAGACGACGTTTTCCGGGCACACATCGTTGTGGCACAACATCGTTCCTCCCTCCGGGTCGGCAAGGTCCGGGGGCCACTCGGCACGGGTGTCGACCGCGACGACCGCGCTGGTCTCATGCAGACGCCGCAGCAAACTCCCCACGGATTCGAGGGCAGAGTTCGTCATCGCCCAGTCCGGGAACGGCGGCAGAGCCACGTCGCCAGGGATGAAAGTCAGCTGCTCACGGCCATCCGCGGTGAGACCGACAGGGCCCGGCGCCCCGTCGAAGCCGTGCTCCTTCAGCGCAAGGAGATAGGCATGCAGGGCGCGCGCGTTGCGCGGTGCCGGTCGCTCCACCAACTCCCCCCGGCGGAAGACCGCCCCCGCGTTCACCATCCCGCCGACCAGCGCCTCGTCTTCAGCCGTCATGAGGATCACGCTATCGCCAGATCGACCCCGCGCGGGCCGGGCCGCAAACTCGGCACAAACAAGCGCCCAAGGCTCACACGCAAGATCGGGGCCACCCAAGCTATGCCTGTCAGGGACACAGCCCAGGGGACCCCGGGAGCCCCCCAACTGAGCTGTACCGAGTCTCGTAGCGGCCGGTTTGTGTGGTTTCAGGCGGCGTTCGTGGTCGCCTGGGATCGGTAGTGCTGGGCCTCGAATTCCTCGGGTGGGAGGTAGTCGAGGGCGGAGTGAATTCTCTCGGTGTTGTACCAGCCGACCCATTGGACGACGTCACGTTCGACCTGGTCAGCGTCCTGCCAGGGTCCTTGGTGCTCGATCAGCTCAGCCTTGAACGAGCCGTTGAGGGCCTCGGCCATGGCGTTGTCGTAGCTGTCTGCGACGGAGCCGACGGACGCTGCCGCGCCAGCCTCCAACAGCCGCTCGCCGTAGTGAATCGACACGTATTGGCCGGATTCAACCGGTCGTTGCAACACCAGCTTGTTGAAGCAACTGTAGCTGCTCGTTGAACGCCTCGGCGGGCGTCTTCCAACCGAGCGTCT